>PLMM01000324.1 GCA_003142495.1 Gemmatimonadota bacterium
GTCTCGTCCTGCTGCGCCTGCGTGAGCTCTGGATAGACGGGGAGCGAGAGGACCTCCTTTGACGCGCGCTCTGATTCCGGAAAGGCACCCTGTTTGTAGCCGAGGTACGCGAAGCACTGCTGCAGATGGAGCGGGATCGGATAGTAGATGGCGGTTCCGATCTCCTTTGCCTTCAGATACGCCTGCAGCGCGTCGCGCTGCTCGGTGCGAATCGTGTACTGATTATAGATGGACTCATTCGCGGAGTCGATGGCTGGCGTGCGAATGTCGGCGACGTCGGCGAAGGCGGCGTCGTAGTACGCCGCGTGCGCTCGGCGCGCCGCGCTCCATTCGGCGAGAAATGGGAGCTTCGCCGACAGCACCGCGGCCTGCAGCGTATCGAGGCGTGAGTTGAAGCCGACCACCTCGTGGACGTAGGTCTTGATCGCGCCGTGCGTGCGCAGGCGGCGGAGCTTCATCGCGAGATCGTCGCTCTGCGTGACGATCATGCCGCCATCGCCGTAGCCGCCGAGGTTCTTCGAAGGGAAGAAGCTGAAGGTTCCGATCGTCGCCATCTCGCCGGCCATCGTCCACTCGCCATCGAGGCTTCTGCGCGCGCCGATGGACTGCGCGGCGTCCTCGATGACGGGGAGATTCTTCATCGCCAACTTGTAGCGCTCGATCGGCGACATCTGGCCGAAGAGATCGACCGGGATCACGGCCCGTGTGCGGCTCGTGACCACCGCCGCAGCGGCCTCGGGGTTCAGGCTGAAGGTGTCCGCGTCGATGTCGGCGAACACCGGCTTCGCGCCGGAGTTGTGCGTCATCCCAGCGGTCGCGAAGAAGGTGAAGGGGGTCGTGATCACCTCGTGCCCCGCCCCGATGTCGAGCGCGCGCAGCGCGATCAGCAGCGCGTCCGATCCGTTGGCGCAGCCGATCGCGTACTTCGTGTGCGACAGCGCCGCGATCTCCCTTTCGAAATCCTCGACCGGCTTGCCGAGGATGAAGCTCTGATCCTCGACGACCTTCATCATCGCGCTCGTGACCTTCTCGCGAATACGCGCGTGCTGAGCCTTGAGATCAAGCAGCGGGACGGGCATCCGGCTCCGATGGGGGCTGGTTATCGCGACGCGTGCCAGCCGTCGCGGCGCGGGCGATCTCGTGCCACTCCTGCAGCGAGCGCACCTGCGGTGGCTTGAAGCGGAGCGAGAGAATCGCATCGCATGCGGCGTTCGCCGCGGACATCGTCGTCGTGTACGGAATGCGGTGCGCGACCGCCGCCTGCCGCATGGTGTAGTCGTCAGTTTGCGAGTGCTTGCCGAGTGGCGTGTTGATGAGCAGCTGCACCTGTCCGTTCACGATGAGGTCGACGCCGTTGGGGCGCCCCTCGTGCACCTTGAACACCGTCTCCGCCGCGATGCCGCGCGCACGAAGAAATTTCGCGGTGCCCGGTGTCGCAAGGACGCGGAAGCCCATGTCCTGGAAACGCCGCACGATGGGCGCGACGACGGCCTTGTCCGAGTCGTTGACGGTCACGAGCACGGCCCCGCTCAGCGGAAGTCCGTTGTCCGCCGCGAGCTGGGCCTTCGCGAACGCGCTGCCGAAGCTCTCGGAGATTCCCATCACCTCTCCCGTGGAGCGCATCTCCGGCCCGAGCACGGGATCGGCGCCGCGGAACTTGTTGAACGGGAACACCGCCTCCTTCACCGAGACGTACGGCGGGATGATCTCCGCCGTGAAGCCGATGTCGGCGAGGCTCTCGCCCATTATCAGCCGCGCGGCCAGCGACGCGAGCGGCACGCCGATCGCCTTCGAGATGAAGGGGATCGTGCGGCTCGCGCGCGGATTCACCTCGAGCACGTAGACCACGCGGTCGCGAATCGCGAACTGCACGTTGATCAGCCCGATCACGCCGAGCGCCTTCGCGAGCGCGAGCGTGTGCGTGCGCATCGTCGCCAGATCCTCCTCGCGAATGATGTACGGCGGCAGCACGCACGCCGAGTCGCCGGAGTGAATCCCGGCATCCTCGATGTGCTGCATCACACCGCCGATCACGTAGTGCTCGCCGTCGCCGATCGCATCGACGTCGACCTCGTACGCATCCTCGAGGAAGCGGTCGATGAGCACGGGGCGATTTTCCGAGACGCGCGCCGCCGTCTCGAAATAGCCGCGGAGCGACGCCTGATCGTACACGATCTGCATCGCTCGTCCGCCGAGCACGTACGACGGGCGCACGAGCACCGGATAGCCGACGTCGAGCGCCACCGCCTCGGCTTCCGCGAGCGTCGTCGCGGTTCCGTTGGGCGGCTGCCGAATGCCGAGCTCGCGCGCGACCTTGTCGAAGCGGCGGCGATCTTCCGCGATGTCGATCGCATCTGGCGAGGTGCCGAGAATCGTCACGCCGGCCGCCTCGAGCGCGCGCGTGAGCTTGATCGGCGTCTGTCCGCCAAGCTGCACGATCACGCCGAGCGGCCGCTCGCGCTGAACGATCTCGAGAACATCCTCGAGTGTGAGGGGCTCGAAGTAGAGCTTGTCCGAGATGTCGAAGTCGGTGGAGACCGTCTCGGGATTCGAGTTGACCATGATCGTCTCGTACCCCGCCTCGCGCAGCGCGAGCACCGCGCGCACGCAGCAGTAGTCGAACTCGACCCCCTGCCCAATGCGATTCGGTCCGCTGCCAAGAATCACGACCGATGGCTTGCCGGACTTCGGCGCCTCGCTCTCCTCGTCGTACGAGCCGTAGAGATACGGCGTGGCCGAGGGAAATTCACCGGCGCAGGTGTCGACCATCTTGTAGACGGGGCGCACGCCGAGCGCCCAGCGCTGCTCGCGCGTGTGCCGCTCGCTCTCGCCGCGGAGCACGCCGAGCTGCGCATCGGAGAAGCCCATGCGCTTCATGCTGCGCATCTCGAGCGCCGTGATCTCGCCCAGCGTCTTGTAGCGGCGCTCGGCCGCGAGGAGATCGTTCATTTGAGCGAGGAACCAGCGATCGATGCGCGTGAGCTCGTAGATCTCGTCGATCGAGAGGCCGCGCTCGAGCGCGTACTTCACCTGGAAGATTCGCTCGGGCGTCGGCTGGCGGAGCTGGCCGCGGAGCGTCTCGAGCGTGTCGTCCTCGAGGCGGTCATCGATGAGGCGCGCGCCGATGTGCCATCCCGAGCGCCCGATCTCGAGCGCGCGCAGCCCCTTCTGGAACGCCTCCTTGAAGGTGCGCCCGATCGCCATCGACTCGCCGACGGACTTCATCTGCGTGGTGAGTCGAGGATCGGCGGCGGCGAACTTCTCGAAGGCGAAGCGCGGGCACTTCACCACGACGTAGTCCAACACGGGCTCGAACGACGCCGGCGTCGTCTTCGTGATGTCGTTCGTGAGCTCGTCGAGGCTGTAGCCGACGGCAAGCTTCGTTCCGATGCGCGCGATCGGGAAGCCCGTCGCCTTGGACGCGAGCGCCGATGACCGGGAGACGCGAGGGTTCATCTCGATGACGAGGAGCTCACCGTCATCGGGATTCACCGCGAACTGGATGTTGCAGCCGCCGGCCTCGACGCCGATCTCGCGGATGATCGCGACGGCGGCGTCGCGCATCGTTTGGTATTCGCGATCAGTCAACGTGAGCGCCGGCGCCACGGTGATCGAGTCGCCCGTGTGTACGCCCATCGGATCGATGTTCTCGATCGAGCACACGATCACGACGTTGTCCGCGTGATCGCGCATCACCTCGAGCTCGTACTC
>PLMM01000321.1 GCA_003142495.1 Gemmatimonadota bacterium
TACGCGTGCGGAGCTCGGCCGAACATTCGTCCCGGAGGAGGAGCGCCAATCGGGGGACAACGCGATCGTGCTCTCCCACGACATCTGGGTTCGCGACTTCGCTGCCGATCCTCGCGTGATCGGGCGCGTCGTCTCGCTCGACAGCGGGAGTGCGGTCGTCGTTGGCGTGATGCCCGTCGGCTTCGCGTTTCCATCGTGGGGCGAGATCTGGCGGCCGCTCGGCCAGATTCTCGGTCGGGATTCCGTGCTTGATCGGCGCGGCGTCTACGCGGACATCCGTGCCATTGGACGCCTCGCTCCGGATATCGACATCGCGCGCGCGACAGCGCGACTCTCGGCGGTGCAGCGGCGCGTCGAGCTCGAATATCCGGAGACGGAAGCAAAGTGGTCTGCGGCGGAGCTGGACCCACTCAAAGTCGAGGTCGTCGGTGATCTCGCCCCCTCGCTCTGGGCGCTCGGCGGGGCGGTCTCGCTCATCCTGCTCATTGCGTGCGTGAACATCGCCAATCTCTCCGCGGTGCGCGGCGCTTCGCGGGGTCGTGAAATGGCCGTGCGCCTCGCGCTCGGCGCGAGCCGCGGCCAGGTGCGACGGAAGCTCGCCATGGAGATCATACTCTTGGCGATTGCCGGCTCGGTGCTCGGAGTACTCGGCGCGCGTGCGGCCGTCGGTTGGCTGCGCGCCACTGCACCATTCGACCTGCCGCGCGCGGCGGAGCTCACAATCGATGGTCGCGCACTTGCGATCGCACTGACACTCACCGTCGTGACCGCGCTCCTTTCCGGTGTCCTTCCGGCATTGCGGGGCGCCGCACCCGGAGGCGCGATCAGCGCGCTGCTCGGCGGGCGCTCGGCGTCGGCTGGCACGCGCGCGCAGGCACGCGTACGAACCGTTCTCACTGGCGCGCAATTCATGCTCGCGCTCGTCCTGCTCACGGGAGCCGGACTATTGTTGCAGAGTTATCGCCGATTGCAGACCGTGAATCCCGGATTTGACGCACACAATGTTTACCGGCTTACGATTTCTCCACCGAAGGCGAGGTATGCGGATGCTCGCGACGCTCTCGGTCTCTATGAGCGACTCATCGAGCGGCTCCGATCGGAGCCAGGCGTCGAGGCCGCCGCCTTCGTGAATTTCATGCCGCTGGGGCTAGCGGGAGTACCGACGCGGCTCGAAGTCTCGGGACGCACGATGGGCAGCGATGACTTTGCGACCTATGTCACCGTGAGCGAGGACTATCAGCGCGCCGTGCGGCTTCCTGTGCTGCGCGGTCGCTGGTACACGGCGGATGAGATGCGCGCACCCGGCGACGCGGTGGTGATCAGCGAGAGCCTGGCGAAGCGTTACTGGCCTGGAGCTAACGCCGTCGGCAAGGCGCTCACGATCTTTCGTGCATCACAAGCTCGCGCGGACTTCGGCACTGCGGTGCCGTCAATCGTGATCGGCATCGTGAGCGACGTCCGGCAGTATGGTCCCGACAGCGATCCGGATGCGGCTGTCTACGTCCCGATGTCCGCCGAGACGTGGCCGTGGGGAACGCTCGTGGTTCGGAAGCGCGCGGTCGCCCCCGCGTCGAGTGCCGCTCTCCTGCGCGCGGTGAAGGACATCGACCCCGCGCTCGCCACTCAACGCGCGGAGTCCGGCTTCGAGTCCGTGGCCGAGTCGCTATCCGCGCTTCTCGCGCCCCGTCGCTACCTGCTCTCGCTCCTCGGAGCATTCAGCGCGAGCGCGCTACTCCTAGCGGCGCTTGGCATTTACGGAGTGACGAGCTATNNTCGGTCGCGCAACGCACCACGGAGATCGGAGTTCGTCGCGCACTCGGCGCAGCGGAGGGCGCGATCCTTCGCATGGTGATTGCGAGGAGCATGGCTCCCGCAGTCGCAGGCTGCGCGATAGGACTTGCGAGCACCTTCGTGCTGGTTCGCTTCGTCGAGCATTTTCTGTTCGACACGTCGAGCAAGGATCCGGGAGTGCTGGCGGCGATCAGCGTGCTGCTACTGGGCGTCGGGTTCATCGCGAGCTATCTGCCGGCGCGCCGCGCCGCGCGAGTCGATCCGATGATCGCCCTGCGGAGCGACTGACGACCTTCAGTGTGGCGTGACCACCCGCCCCTGCGCACGCATTGGATCCGGCGCCCCTGCAATCTGCTCCGCCCTCGCCCCGCTCGCGAACATCTTCGCCAGGTATCGCTGCCCCTCGGAGGCCCGCTCGAGCTCGAGTGTGAGCTCCTCGATCCGAGTCATCATCTCGGCCATCTTCTGCGAGGCGAGATCCTCGGAGGGATTCTCGTTGAGAGAGCGATCGCGGCGCCAGCCGCGCCCAAGCATCCATGCGCCACCCAGTGCCGCACCAACGACCATCGTCGCGAATACTATTCCGAGAAGCCCGGTTAATAACACCAGTGTCGAATCCAGCATTCTCTTGCTCCGCTAAAGACGCCTTACTTACGCGTGGCTCGATTCAGCGGTTTCGGAAAGGGATGCTTCGAGCCCTTCTCCACCGTAGATTCCCCCCCGTGCGAGTCCTCCTCCAGCGCGTCTCCCGCGCAGAAGTCCGCGTCGACGGGCGCGTCGTCGGCAAGATCGGCGTCGGCTACTGCCTTCTCGTCGGCTTCACCCAATCGGACACCGAACCGCAGCTCGTCTGGATGGCGGACAAGATCGCCGGCCTTCGCATCCTCGCCGACGATGCCGGCAAAATGAATCTGGCACTCTCCGACGTGAACGGCGCGCTGCTCGTCGTCTCGCAGTTCACGCTCTACGGCGACGCAAGCGCCGGTCGTCGCCCCAGCTTTCTCGCCGCCGCGCCCGGACCGATCGCCGAGCCACTCTACAACTCGTTCGTGCGCATGCTGCGCGAGCGCGGCTGCACGGTCGAGACCGGAGAGTTCGGCGCGATGAGCGAGGTTGAGCTCGTGAACGACGGACCCACCACCATCTGGCTCGAGCGATGATCAGCCCGCACGTCATTCTCGCCTCCGCCTCGCCGCGCCGCTGCGAGCTCCTCGATCTCGTCGGCATCGCACACGAGGTGCAACCGGCGGACATCGACGAGAGCTATCAAGACGGCGAAGAGGCCGCGCCGCACGCCGAGCGTCTCGCGCGCGAGAAGGGCGAGACGATCGCGGCGCGACATCCCGACGCCATCGTCATCTCCGCGGATACCATAGTCGTGATCGATGGTCTCGTGCTCGGCAAGCCGCGCGACGAAGCCGACGCCGCGCGCATGCTTGCGATGCTCGGCGGGCAGACGCACGTCGTGCTCACCGCGGTGGCGGTGTCCTACAAGGGGAAAATGCGCTCGGGCGTCGAGTCCGTGCGCGTCACCTTCCGCACGCTCGACACGGAGCGTATTGGCGCCTACATCGCGACCGCCGAGCCGATGGACAAGGCGGGCGCGTACGGCATTCAGGGCTTCGGCGCGACGCTCGTCGAGCGCGTGGACGGCGACTACTTCGCCGTGATGGGGCTTCCACTCGCGCGCATGGTGGATCTGCTGCAGGAGATCGGCGTGCGCTACGAGTTCGGCGCGCTCCTCGCCCGGCCGTCCGCGTAGCGCTCCTTCCACAGCGCGACCTTCTCGAGCACGTCGGAAACGCCGATCGTCTGCATGCGATCCGTGCGACGATCGGTCGCGAGGCGACTCCCGTTCCACATCTCGCCGTACGCATTCACGATCAACTCCTGACTCGCGCGATACGGCCCCGTTCGCAGCGGGTTGCTGAAGCCGAGCAGCGAGATCACGGGCTTCTCGAGCGCGACGGCGATGTGCAGCGGCCCCGTGTCGAGCGTGATCACGAGCTCGCTCGCATCGAGAATGGATACCAGCCTGCGCAAGCCGCTGTTGAGCGCCGAGAACGGCTTGTGGCGCGTGCGCTCGAGGATCACCATCTCCGTCGCCTCCTCCCGTACCGAGCGTCCGCCAACCAGCACCGGCTGCAGCCCGTAGCGTCCACTCAGCGCATCGGCGAGCTCGCCCCAGCGCTCCGCGTACCAATCCTTCTGCGGACGACTCGTGCCGATGACCAGCGACACGATCGGGCGGTCGAATTGCTTTACAAAGGCGCGCTGCCACTCCCTTTCGGCGTTCCACGGCCCGATGTCCCAGCGCACCGGTTGCGGCTCGATCCCGAGCGCCGACACGAACTCGAGATACTCATCCTGGATGTGTTGCGGATCGTGCGCCGGGATCCGCTCGTTCGTGAACAGCCAGTTCGCGTCGCGAGCGCGCGCGCGATCGTAGCCAAGCTTGATCGGCGCGGGGGCGATCGCGGTGAGAATGCCGGCCTTGAGATAGTCCTGCAGTGCGAGCACGACGTCGAACTCGCGTCCGCGAAACAGGTTCCGGACGTCCGTGAAGGCGCGCCAGCCACGTGATCTGTCGAAGCGCACGATCTCGTCCAGCGCGGGATGCCCGTCGATGAGCGACGCGGGACCCGGCTGCAGAATCCACGTGATGTGCGACTGCGAGTCAGCGCGCTTGATCGCATTGACGACGGGAAGAACGTGCACCGCGTCGCCGACGGCGCTGAGCATGACGATGCAGTAGCGGCGACCGGCGCTGCGAGTGGGTGGCGGCACGAACGGGAATGTAGTGGCTCACAGGCGCGGCGCGCGGTGCACCGGGCTCACCCGCAATGTATATTTCCGCCCGTCACCGGCAACGTGAATGTCCCAACGCATCGAACGGATTCTCCTCATTCAATTGCGCCGGCTTGGCGACGTGGTCCTCTCCACGGCGCTGCTCGATGATCTGCATCGCGCACTGCCGCATGCATCGATCGACATGCTGGTTGGGCGTCACGCGGCACCGCTCGTTGCGGGACATCCGCTGCTTCGAAAGCGCATCGTGCTCGAAGACCACGGAACGCTCGGCACATCGCGACTGGTGCGCGCGGCGCACTACGACGCGGTGTTCGACATTCAAGGGAGCATGCGCACCGCGATGATCACTCGAGCTTCGGGCGCACCGCTACGGGTTGGATGGAAGGTTCGTGCATCGCCGCTCGCGTACACGCACGCGCTCGCGCGCGGGGGCGCCCCGGAATACGTCGTGCGCCGGCGCCGGCGTCTGCTGGAGCTCGGCGGCATTCTGGTGGGCGACACGCTCCCGCGCATCGAGCTGACCGAGCGCGAAAGACTCCATGGCGAGTCCGATCTGCGATCGGCCGGTGCTCCGGCGGTGGGACACCGCGTTGCCTTCGCGCTCGTGACGAGCAGCCCCGCGCGCGATTGGCCTGTTGCGCGCTTCGCCGCGCTCGGCAACGCGCTACTCGATCGCGGCGTCACGCCGATCGTACTCGCGGCGGGAACGCCGGCCGCGATCGTGAGTCGCATGCGCGCGCTGTGCCCGCGCGCGGTGATCGTTCCCGCCCTCGACGACGATCGCGACCGCGAGATGCGCCGCTTTCTGAGCGTTCTCGCGGGGTGCGACGTGCTCCTTTCGGGCGACACGGGGCCCGCGCACATGGCCGATGCTCTTGGCGTGCCGCGCGTGACGGTGTACGGTCCTACCACGCCGCAGAACTACGCTCCGGGGCTCGCCACGACGATCGCCCTGCGAACGCCCGGCCCCGCGGTGCGCATTCGCGACGAGAATCGACTCCATCGAGCGGGACACGACTTCTTTTCCAAAGTGACGGTAGACATGGTGATGGGTGAGATCGTAGCCCTTCTCGACGACGCGCCCAAGCGCATGCCTGCGAGCGGTGCTCATGTCCGATAAACCATCGATCGGCGCGCTGATCGCCGAGCTCGCGCGCACCAATGTCGAGCTCTGGCACGAGGAGGATAAGGCGCGCGCGGGCGACGATCACCACATCGCGACCGCGAAGCGCAGCATCGATGCGCTCAATCAGCGCCGTAACGATCTCATCGAGCGCATCGACGGCGAAGTGATGCGCACCGTGCGCGAGCACCGCGACGGAGACGCCACCGGTGGCTGAGACGGTCGGCTGGCTCGCTGACAAGCTGAGCATCATGGAGCTCAAGCGCTATCACATGCGCGAGCAGATGGAGCGCACGGATGCCGCGCCTGCATTTCGCGACCAGTGCCGCGACAAGCTCGAAGTGCTCACGCAGCAGCGCGACGATCTCGCCGCCGAGCTCGCGATGCTCCTCGCGGACATCGCGGCGGGACGCGTGGTGCCGCGCGTCTATCGCCAATTCAAGATGTACAACGATCCCGCCTATCGCGTATCGCGTGGCGAGGGCAAGGCGTGACGGGATCACCCGCGCCGCTCACGATTCTCTATCTGGACATCAACACCGAGTGGCGAGGCGGGCAGCGGCAGCTGCTCTGGATGGGCGAGGGGCTGCGCCGCCACGGTGGCCGCCCGATCTTCGCGCTGCGCAGCGGCGTGCCGCTAGCGGCGCGAGCGCAGGCGTCAGGCATTGAGGTTTTTAGAATAGATCCTCTTTTTCCCGGATGGGGCCCGTGGACCGTCCTGCGCCTCCGACGCTTGATTCTCCGCGAGCGGGTTTCGATCGTACACGCGCAATCGGGACACACGATGTCCTTTGCGGCGCTGGCGGCAGCCGGCACTCCGGCGCGAATCGTCTTCGCGCGACGCGTCACGACTCCTCTGCGGGAGAACGCGCCGACGCGATGGAAATACGCGCGCGCGGAGCGACTAATCTCCGTCAGTCGCGCCGGCGTGGACGGGCTATTGCGTGTCGGTGTCGATCCCACCCGTATTCGTGTGATTCCAAGTGGCGTGCCGCTCATG
>PLMM01000406.1 GCA_003142495.1 Gemmatimonadota bacterium
TAGGTCAACCGGTGTCTCGCCAATCGGGGAGCACTACAGTGGGGACTTTCCACTTCGACGATTCTTATGTGACCCTCGGCGGACAAACACTGGGTTACCCCGGCCAACCAGTCGACTCGCGCGATTGGAGCCTCTATCGCGTTCCATAGCGGCCATAAAAAGAGGTGCTGAGAGGAGCGCGCATGTTGGCCAAGAAACCGGCATGCGCGCCATCCCACCTCGAGATACGTTGGACTTTCCGGACTCGAAACATCCTGTGTGCGGTCACCTCGAGGGATTCCCAATGCGCTTGCTTGCAATTTGCTCCCTGCTCGCTACGCTCGGATGTGAGTCGAAGTCTCACCCCGATCTAAAGTCCGAGATCGCCTTCAGTGATTCGGTACTGGGACATAAGGACACGCTGGCCGCGAATCGCCGGGTAAGCGGCGCGCGCTACGTGTATCTATTACGTCGTCAGCTCAAGATGCCAGACAGTCTCGCAATCGTCACCGATATTCTTTGCGAAGGCGATTACTTGTCCGCGAAGCTCGGCGCTGATCAGGGAGCGCGTGCGGTCGCGGATGCAGTGAGGAATGCATATCGCACGCGCGAGGATAGCATTGCTCTGCGGAGGGTAGAATCGGCGATGGCGACACACGCTTTTGAAGCGAGCGATGCGACATGCGACTCAGTGAATGCCAGACGCGTTCCGATCGACACAATCGTCGCCTACCATCAATAACCTCGTTCTCACGCGTGCGCGACCTTCGTCGTGTACCCACGCCGCTCGAATTCCGGAAAGATCCCATACGCGATCTCCACGATCCCGTCGTCGTCTGACGCGCCCTTGAATCCCGCGCTACCCACCTTCGGCGCGGCTGGATATCCCGAAATTTCCTCGTACGAGTTCGGATGTTCGATCGGCGCGAGCAACGCCTTCGGAGTATGGCGGACGAGAAAGATCCGATCGGACTCCAGTTCGGCAAGCGGACCGTTCTCGCGAAATCCTTCGCGGCTCATCAGCCCTGTGGCTTCTCCGCCCGAAATCCTCTTGAATTCAAGAGAATTTTCGCGAAGCCGAGCTCCGCCAGCGCCTCGCGCAGCTCGCTCGTCGGCTGCGCGCCCATGACCTCCAGGCAGTCGTACGGAGGCGTCTGCGAGTAGAAGCCGTGATGCTCCTCGACGACCGCGAGGATCTCCTCCACCCACGCTTCAGGTGTCGCGTTCGGATCGATGATGAACGTCGTCACCGCCCCCAGGGCCGTGTGACTCGGCGACTCGCGGGGAGCCGCACTCCGGCGAAAATGCTCGACCGTGTTGGCATTCTTCACCGTCTCGGCGATCCACACCGGCATCCGCGCCGCCACACTCGCGAGTTTCGCCGCTCCGATGTCGAGCTCGACGATGATTCCCACGCACTGTCAGCCAACGCTCATCGTCGAGCCTCCATCCTGAACCGGGAGCGAACGCCCTCAGTTCACCGCGTACGCCGTCAACACCCGCGGACCCGCGTCCGTGATCGCTACCGTGTGCTCGAAGTGCGCCGCGCGCGAACCATCCGCCGTCACCACCGTCCATCGATCCGGCATCGTCCGCGTCTTCGCGGTACCCACGCTCACCATCGGCTGATCGCGATCGTCAGCCCCGGCGTCAGCTTCATCAGCCGTTTCGGCTTCCCGTAGTTCGGCACCTGCGGCTCCTCGTGGAACTCCGTGCCGATCCCATGTCCCACCAGATCGCGCACCACGCTGAAGCCCGCGCCCTCGGCCACCGCCTGCACCGCCGCGCCTATATCCCCGATGTGATTCCCGATCACCGCCGCCGCGATCCCCGCCTCGAGCGCGCGCTCCGTCACCGCCAGCAGCTGCCGCGACGTCGCATCGATCTCCCCAATCGCGACCGTGGTCGCCGAGTCGGTGAAGTAGCCCTTGTAGCCTACGCCGATGTCGAGCGAGAGCACGTCGCCCTCGCGCAGCACGCGCTTCTTCGACGGGATGCCGTGCACGATCTCCTGGTTGATCGACGCGCACACCGATCCGGGAAATCCGTACAGTCCCTTGAACGCCGGCGTCGCGCCCTCGTGGCTCCGGATGAACGTCTCCGCCATCTCGTCGAGATCGAGCGTCGACACGCCGGCCTTCGCCTGGCCGCGCAAATGCGCGACCGTCGCGCCCAGAATGCGACCGCCCTCCGCCATGATCTCGATCTCGCGCGGCGACTTCAACGCGATCATTTCCCCAGTCCCTTCATCACGATTTTGGTAATCTCATCGATGTCACCCAGTGCATTTAGTCGTACCACGCGCGGGCCATTGTGATCCCGCGCCTTCGCATCGTCGCTCGTGCGCGCACGATGCTCGTACCACGCGACCACCGGCTCCGTCTGCTCGCGATACGCCTTCATGCGCGAGCGGATCGCCTCGGGCTCGTCGTCCTTGCGCCGAACGAGCTTGCCGCCGCACTTGTCGCACGCGGTGCCGGGCTCGCGCCCCGTGTACGGCGCCTGACACCCCTCGCACGTGGTGCGCGCGCTGAGCCGGCGCACCAGCTCATCCTCGCCCACCTCGAACAGTAGCACGGCGTCCACCTGCCTCCCAAGCTCTCCCAGCACGCGCGCCAGCCCCTCGGCCTGCGGCACCGTGCGCACGACGCCGTCGAGCACCACGCCCTTGGCTTTGGCGGGCTCCGCCAGCGCTTCCTTCATGATGCCGAGGATGACGGAATCGGGAACGAGATCGCCGCGTTCCATGGCCGCCTTCGCGCGCAGCCCGAGCTCAGTTTTGGCGGTCACCGCGGCGCGCAGCACGTCGCCAGTGGCGAGCTTCGGAATGCCGAGGCGGCTCGCGATCCGCTCGCCCTGGGTGCCCTTCCCGGCGCCCGGCGGTCCCAGCAAAACGATATTCATGACGAGAAGTTCATGGTGCGAGCCCTCTTGGCGTGAGTGTTCGACGGCAACGCGTTGAGGTGCTCGCGAGCGTTACGCGCGGTCGCGGAACCTCACGCGGGCACCCTTCTTCATGAAGCCGTCGTACTTCCGGATCAGCAGCTGCTGCTGGACCACCTGAACCGTATCGAGCCCCACACCCACGACGATCAAGAGCGACGTTCCGCCAAAGCGGAACGGGACGTTGATCGCTTCCGAGATCACAATCGGCAGGAGGAAGATGAGCGTCAGAAAGAATGCGCCAGGGAGCGTAATGCGCGTGACGACGCGGTCGATGTACTCGGCCGTGCGCGCTCCCGGCTTGACGCCCGGAATGAAGCCGCCCTGCTTCTTCAGATTCTCGGCGATGTCGATCGGATTGAAAATGATCGACGTGTAGAAGTACGTGAAGAACAGGATCAGCACCGCGGACGCCAGATAGTACAACCCGGAGCCCGGCTGAAAATACTCCGCAATCTCCTGCAAGCGCACGTTCTTGCTGAACTGCGCGAGGGTGCCGGGAACGACGATCACCGTCTGCGCGAAGATGATCGGCATGACGTTCGCCGCATTCATGCGCAGCGGGATGAAGTTCTTCGCGCTCTCGCGCTGGCGCCCGCGCGCCATCGTTCGCTGCGGGATCTGGATCGGCACGCGGCGCGCCGCGACCGTGATCGCCACAGTACCAGCGACGACCAGCACCATGATCACGCCGAGCAGGAGGAGCTTCGGCAGCGCCGTCGTTCCCGTCTGCACGTAGGCGAACGTCTGCCCGATTCCCGGCCAGATGCGCTCGACGATCGAGAAGAAGATCAGAAGCGACGCGCCGTTGCCGACGCCGCGCTCGGTGATCTGCTCACCCAGCCACATGACGAACATGGCGCCGGTCGTGAGGAAGAGCGCCATCTGAATGCGGAACGCGAAGCCGGGAGTGGTCACCGCGCCCTGCAGCGACTCCGTGAACAGCGCGTAGCCCCACGCCTGCAGAATCGCGATCGCCACCGTGAGGTAGCGCGTGTACTGCGTGATCTTGTTTCGTCCCTCTTCCTCGCGCTGCATCTTCTCGAACGAGGGCACCACCGCCGCCATGATCTGGAAGACGATGCTCGCCGAGATGTATGGCACGATGCCGAGCGCGAACACGGTCGCGCGAGAGAGACCACCGCCAGTGAACAGATCGTAGAGGCCCGCGAGCCCGCCCGCCTGCTGGTTCTGGAAGAAGTCGATCAGCGCGCGGACATCGATTCCGGGCGCAGTGATGTGCGCGCCGAGCCGATAGACCACGAGCGCCAGGAGCGTGAAGCCGATCTTCGACTTCAGCTCCGGCGTCTGGAAGAGATTCTTTACCGCTTCAGCTGGATTCGATTGCGCCATTTTACTCTTCGACCCGGCCTCCCGCCGCGACGATCGAGTCACGCACGGAAGCGCTCACCTTGACGCCACGCACCGTAATCGCGCGCGTCAGTTCGCCGGTGTTGAGAATCTTGGCCGGTCCCTTGTTCTTGCGGATCAGCCCGGCCTGCGTGAGTGTCTCGACGGTCACATCGCCTTCCATGTCGCTGATCTCATCGAGGCGCACGATCTGATTCTCCACCCGGAACGGGTTTGTGAATCCGCGCTTCGGCAGCCGGCGCGTCAAAGGCATCTGTCCGCCCTCGAAGTGCGGTTTGCCGCCGCCCGGACCGTGGTGCCCCGCGCGCGCCTTCGAGCCCTTGTGTCCCTTGCCGGACGTCTTGCCCGTGCCCGACCCCGGTCCGCGCCCGAGGCGCTTGCGGTTGCGGTGCGAATTGAGTGACGCCTCGAGGTTGTGCAGGCCGAGCTTCTCGACCGGCGTCTCTGCTTCCTTTGCCTTCGTAGCCATTATTTGCTCCTCGCAACAGGCGTCACCTTCACCAGGTGCCGCACGCGCTTGATCGCTCCGCGAAGCGAGGGCGAATCCGGCTTCACCACCACGTCCTGATGATGACGCAGCCCGATCGCTCGGAGCGTCGCTCTCATCCGGGCCGTGTGGCCAATGCCGCTCCGCACCTGCTCGATCCGAACGTCGCCCTTCGTGAGCGTGTTCGCTTCAGTCGTCGCCGGGCCCTTCCCCGGATGCCATACGAATGTCCGTGGCATTACACCATCTCCTTCGATTTCGCGCGCGACTTGTACTGCAGACTCGAGACTTCGATGTCACGCTCGCGCGCGATCTGCTCGACGGTCGTCAGGTGATGCAATCCATCCAGCGTCGCACGAACCATGTTGTGCGGATTCGTCGAGCCGAGGCTCTTCGTGAGAATATCGCCCACGCCTGCGCACTCGAGCACCGCGCGAACCGCGGCGCCCGCGATCACACCGGCTCCCGGCGCGGCGGGCTTCATCAGCACACGACCGGCGCCATGCTCGCCGATGATCTCGTGCGGAATCGTGCTCCCCGTGAGCGGAATGCTCGACATGTTGCGACGCGCGGCGTCGACGGCCTTGCGCACCGCCTCCGATACTTCGTTCGCCTTGCCGGTCGCCACGCCAACCTTGCCGCGTCCATCGCCGACGGCGACGAGCGCGTTGAAGCTGAAGCGACGTCCGCCCTTCACGACCTTCGCGACACGGTTGATCGAGATCACGTTCTCGAGGAGATCGCCACCCTCACGATCGCCGCCGCGCGAGCCGCCATCGCGACCACCACGACCGCCTCCCGGGCCGCCACGACCTGCGCCGCCACCCGGACCGCCGCGACCAGCGCCGCCGCCCGGACCGCCACGATTACCACCGGGGCCGCCACGACCTGCGCCGCCGCCCGGGCCGCCTCGACCACGCGCGCCGCCTGGCCCACCGCGCCCTGCGCCGCCGCCCGGACCACCACGCCCGCCACCGGGGCCACCGGGGCCGCCGCGCCCTGCGCCGCCGCCGCCACCACCGCCGCCGCCCGGAGCACGATCGCCCGAAGGTGCAGGCGCGTCGCCCGCGGAACCAATCACTGGACTCTCAGCCATGTTAAAACTCCAATCCGCCCTCGCGGGCACCGTCGGCCACCGCTTTCACGCGGCCGTGATACTGGTAGCCGGCACGATCGAAGACGACGCGGGTGATTCCCGCTGCCTTCGCCCGCTCCGCCAACGCTTTGCCCACCGCAGCCGCACGCTCCGCCTTCTTCCCTTCGCCCACCGTCAGATCACTGACCGTGAGGATGGTGCGGTTCGCGCGATCGTCGACTATTTGCGCGTAGATGTGCTTGAGCGAGCGCTTCACGACGAGGCGCGGACGCTCCTCCGTTCCCTCGACCTTCTTGCGCACGCGCAGATGCCGGCGAAAGCGCTTCTCAGCGCGCGTCTTCGGCTTATGAATGGCTTTCATTTACTTGCCCCCCGCCTTGCCGGCCTTGCGACGTACCTGCTCGCCGGCGTACTTGATGCCCTTCCCCTTGTATGGCTCCGGCGGACGGTAGCTGCGAATCTCCGCAGCCACCTGCCCGACCATTTCCTTGTTCGCGCCCTCGATGGTGACCTGCGTCGGCTGCGGAGCCGACAGCTTGATCCCCTTGGGCGCCTTGTACTCGATCACATGTGAGAAGCCGAGCGAGAGCTGCAGCCCGTACGGCCGCACCTCTGCCTTGTAGCCGACGCCGATGATCTCGAGCTGCTTCGAGAAGCCCGTCGTCACGCCCTCGACCATGTTGGCGACGAGCGTGCGCGTGAGGCCGTGCAGCGCCTTGTGCTCGTTCTCCTCACTCGGCCGCTCCACGATCACTTCGTTGTCCTTCATTGACACGAGCATGGCCCCGGGGAGCGAGCGGCTCAGCTCACCCTTCGGCCCCTTCACCGTGATCTTCGATCCGTCGAGCGTCACGGTGACACCCTTCGGAATCGGCACGGGCTTCTTTCCAATACGCGACATGGCTGCGCTCCTTTACCAGACGAGAGCGAGAAGCTCACCGCCGGTGCGCGCCTGCCGCGCCTGCCGGTCGGTCATGAGCCCTTGCGACGTGCTGAGAATCGCCATGCCGAGCCCGTTGCGCACGCGCGGGATCTCGGAGACGCCGACGTATTTCCGGAGCCCCGGAGTGGAGACGCGACGGATCTCGCGGATGACGGGCTGCTCGCCGGCGTAGCGCAGATACAGGCGCAACACCTTCCATCCCTCCGCGGTCTCCACCGTCTTCACATCCCGGATATAGTTGTTCTCCAGGAGGATTCGTGCGATCTCGACTTTCACTTTCGACGCCGGAATGTCCACGCGACGGTGCTTCGATCCGCAGGCATTGCGGATTCGCGTCAACATGTCGGCGATCGGATCGGTCATGCTCATCGGTGATTCCTGTCTCCCATCGTATCCGCTACAAACGGACGTGTGGGACGCTAAAGGTTACGTGCTACTTACCAGCTGGCTTTGCGCACGCCCGGGATGAACCCGTTCAGTGACAAATCGCGGAAGCAGATACGGCACAGGCCGAACTTGCGCAGAAAGGCGCGCGAGCGGCCGCAGCGCTGACAGCGATTGTGCTGCCGCACCGCGAACTTCGGCTTCCGTTTGCTCTTCTCGATCATGGCTTTACGGGCCATTGCTCAGTCTCTTGGAAAAGGAGAACACACACATACGATCGCTTTCACGTTACGAGACCATCTCGTGCGGCAGCGGCACGATCGGCTTGTCATCACCGCGGAACGGCATGCCGAGCTCGCGCAAGAGCGCGAACGCGATGTCATCACGGTTGGTGCTGGTGACGAAGGTCAGATCGAGGCCGTGCACCTGGTCGACTTGGTCGTAGTTGATCTCCGGGAAGATCACCTGCTCCTTCAAGCCCAGCGAGTAATTGCCGCGCCCGTCGAACGAGCGCGTGCCGAGCCCGCGGAAGTCGCGAATGCGCGGGATCGTGACCGCGATGAAGCGATCGAGGAACTCCCACATCCGTGCTCCGCGCAGCGTGACGCTCGCGCCGATTTCCTGCCCCTGCCGCAATCCGAAGTTCGAGATGGACTTCTTCGCGCGCGTACGCACTGGACGCTGGCCCGCGATCAGCTCGAGCTCCGCGACGATACCGTCGAGGATCTTCGGCTGCTTCACCGCTTCGCCCGCGCCGACGTTCAGCACGATCTTCGTGAGCTTCGGAATCTCGTGAATGTTCGCGAGCCCGAACTGCTTCTGCAGCTTCGGACGAATGGTCTCGTCATAGTACGTCTTGAGGCGCGGCGCGACGACGGGCAGCCCGACGCCCGTGTGCTCCTTCGGCGCCTCCTGCTGCCTGTCCCCACCCTTCTTCCTCGAGGCGCCCTTCTCCTTTTTGCCGCCTTCCTTCTGTTCCTTTTCCTTGGTCGCCATTGCTCAATCTCCTCAGCGCTCTGGAACGATCTTGGGGATTGGCTCCCCGCTCTTCGCGCTGACGCGCTCCTTCGTTCCATCATCATCGATCCGTGCGCGCACGCGCGTCGGCTCGCCAGTGGACGGATCCAGCAGCATCACGTTGGAGTGATGAATCGCCGCGGGAAAATCGATGATCCCGCTCTGCTCGTCCGCCGTGCGCGCCTTGCGGTGCTTCTTCACCATCGCCACACCCTCGACGACGATGCGCCCCGTCTTCGTGTGCACGCGGATGATCTTTCCTTCCTTCCCCTTGTCGTTGCCGCGCATCACGCGCACGGTGTCACCCTTGACCACCGGCATCTTCACGCGCTCGGCGTTCATCGCATGACGGCGCGCGTTCTTGGAACGCGCACGCTTCGTTTCGCGGTACTTCAGATCGCGCATTTTATAAAACCTCCGGCGCGAGCGACACGATCTTCATGAACTTCTTCTCGCGCAGCTCGCGCGCGACGGGTCCGAAGATGCGCGTGGCGCGCGGCTCTCCCGCTTCGTTGATGATCACGACGGCGTTCTCGTCGAACCGGATGTAGCTGCCATCCTTGCGTCGCGTTTCCTTGACGGTGCGCACGACGACCGCGCGCGCGACTTCCGACTTCTTCACCGTGCCATTCGGGAGGGCGTCCTTCACGGCCACGATCACCGTATCGCCCAGCCCCGCATAGCGGCGCCTGGTGCCGCCGAGCACGCGGATCACGAGCGCACGCTTGGCGCCCGAGTTATCCGCGACCTTGACGACAGATTCCTGTTGAATCATTGATGATCTCCGTTAACGCGCGCGTTCGACGATCTCGACCACACGCCACCGCTTGTCCTTCGATAGCGGCCGGGTCTCCATGATGCGCACGCGATCCCCGGTCTTCGCCGAGTTGTCCTCGTTGTGCGCCTTCAAACGCTTGGTGCGCGTGACCATCTTGCCATAAAGCGGATGCGGAAAGCGACGCTCGATCGCAACCACCACCGTCTTTTCCATCTTGTCGCTCACGACGATGCCGAGTCGCGTTTTACGCGCCCCACGCTTTGCCGCGGCTCCCGTGCTCACTGACTGTGCCATGTCGCCTCTCACTCTCTGTTAGCGCGCCGCGCGTGTTGGTGTCGCGGCGAGTTGCCGCTGACGAAGAATCGTCTTCAGCCGTGCGACATCCTTGCGGAGGGAGCGCAGGCGGAGTGGATCCTCCAGAGTCTGCGTCGCCCCACGGATGCGAAGCCGAAAGCGCTCCTCCGCGAGCTCCGCGATCCTGGCGTCAATCTCTTCGTCGGTCAGCTCCCGAATCTCTTCAGCTCGCATCGGTGTGCGCCTCCTCGCGCGCAACGAACTTCGATTTCACTCCGAGCTTCGCAGCCGCGAGTCCCATCGCGCGCTCAGCCGTCTTCCGGTCGATTCCTTCCAGCTCGAACATGACACGCCCCGGCTTGACCACCGCCACCCAGCTCTCGGGCGATCCCTTTCCCTTTCCCATTCGCGTTTCCGCAGGCTTCTTCGTAACCGGCTTGTCGGGGAAGATGCGAATCCACACCTTGCCGCCGCGCTTGATGTGACGCGTGAGCGCCACTCGAGCCGCCTCGATCTGCCGGTTGGTCACCCACCCCGGCTCCAGCGCCTGCAACCCGAACTGGCCGAACGCCACCGTGGCTCCGCGCGTCGCGATTCCCCTGGTGCGTCCCTTGAACATCTTCCGAAACTTGACGCGCTTTGGACTCAGCATTTCTCGGGTCTCCTCAGGCGCCGGTCGAGTACGTGCTGCCGCGACGGCTCGTGGTATCTTCGCCGCGGAAGATCCAGACCTTCACACCGATCGTGCCGAACGTCGTCTTCGCCGTGCTCGTGGCGTAGTCGATCTTCGCACGCAGCGTGTGCAGCGGCACACGACCTTCGTGATAGCCCTCAACACGCGCGATCTCCGCGCCGCCGAGCCGCCCGCCGCACTTGATCTTGATCCCCTGCGCGCCCGTGCGCATCGCGCTCTGCACCGCGCGCTTCATCGCGCGACGGAACGAGATACGCTGCGCGAGCTGGTGCGCGATGTTGTCCGCGACGAGCTGCGAGTCGAGCTCGGGATGCTTGATCTCTTCGACGTTGATGCCGACTTCCTTGCCCGTGAGCTGTGCCAGCTCATCGCGCAGCTTGTCGACTTCCGCGCCCTTCTTTCCGATCACGACACCCGGCCGCCCCGTGTGGACGGTCACGACGACCTTCCCCGGCTTGCGCTCGATCGTGAGATCGGAGATCGCCGCGTGCCCGAGGCGCGCGTGCAGATACTTGCGGAGCAGCTCGTCTTCCTTGAGCAGCGCCGGGAAGTCGCGGTTGGCGTACCACTTCGAGCGATGCTCGCGCGTGATCCCCAGCCGGAAGCCGATCGGATTCGTTTTCTGTCCCATTACTTTCCTTCCTTCTCGGCAACCACGATTTCGACGTGGCTCGTCCGCTTGAAGATTGGCGTTCCGCGTCCCATCGCAGCCGGCATGAAGCGCTTGAGCTTCGGCCCTTCGTTGATGATCGCGAGCTTGATGTAGAGACGGTCTGGATCCAGCGACTCATTCGCCTCGCGCGCCTTGAACTCCGCATTCGCCACCGCGGACTTCAGAGTCTTCGCGATCTGCTTCGCCGCATGCTTCTTCGAGAACGCGAGCAGCGCCAGCGCCTCGTTGACGTACTTGCCGCGAACCTGATCGATCACCAGCCGCATCTTGTACGGAGACTGGCGCGTCGTACGCTGAAATGCGCGCACATCAGCCATGGCTACCTACCTCCCTTTGGTCCGCCGCCGCCGCCGCCCGCCGAGGGCGCCGGTGCTGCCTTCTTGTCCGCCGCCTTGTTCCCCGTGTGTCCACGGAAGAGCCGCGTCGGTGAGAACTCGCCGAGCTTGTGCCCGACCATGTTCTCCGTGACGTAGACGGGGATGAACTTGTTGCCGTTGTGCACCGCGAAGGTGTGGCCGACGAACTCCGGCGTCACCGTGCTCGCACGCGACCACGTCTTCATCACCCGCTTCTCATTCCGATCGTTCATCGCGCGCACTTTCTTCTGCAGCGCCTCGAGGACGTACGGACCCTTTTTTACACTTCTCGCCATGTTGAGCTCTCGAAAGGACTGAAGACAGTCTTACTGGGTCGCTTTGCCGCGCTTGCGGCCACGAACGATCAACCGCTGCGACGACTTCTTCTTGTTGCGCGTCTTGACGCCTTCCTTCTTGCCCCACGGACTCACCACGTTGCGTCCGCCGCGTGTGCGTCCACCGTGCGGGTGATCCACCGGGTTCATGACCTCGCCGCGAACCTTCGGACGGCGTCCCTTCCACCGCGTCTTTCCAGCCTTGCCCGCAGAGAGCAGCTCGTGCTCCGAGTTGCCGACCTCGCCGATCGTCGCCAGGCAGTTGCCGTGCACCATCCGCATCTCGCTCGAGCCCAGACGCAGCGTGACGTACTCCCCTTCCTTCGCGACGACGTTCGCCGACATGCCGGCCGAGCGCGCCATCTGTCCACCCTTGCCGATCTTGAGCTCGATGTTGTGCACGTCCGTACCGAGCGGGATCTCGCGCAGCGGAAGCGCGTTGCCGAGCCGAATGTCCGAGCCCTTCCCCGACACGATCGAATCGCCCACCGACAGCCCCTTCGGGTGCAGGATGTAGCGCCGTTCGCCATCGACGTATTCAACCAACGCGATGCGCGCCGAGCGGTTCGGATCGTACTCGATCTCACGCACGGTGCCGACGATCGCGAACTTGTCGCGCTTGAAGTCAATCACGCGATACATGCGCTTGTGCCCGCCGCCACGACGACGCATCGAGATGTGGCCGTGGTTGTCACGTCCGCCCGACTTCTTGATCGGCTCGAGTAGCGACTTCTCGGGCGTCGACCGCGTGATCTCGCTGAAATCCGAAACCGTGCGGAAGCGCGTGCCCTGCGTGACCGGCTTGAATTGACGAATGCCCATGACTCGCTTTAGCCCTCGAAGATGTCGATCGTATCGATCGTTTCGCCCTTACGGAGCGTCACGACTGCCTTTTTCCAGTGCGCCTTGCGACCGGCCGTGTTCCCCATGCGCTTCGCCTTGCCGCGCTGGTTCGACGTCCACACACCCGTCACGTGCACGGCGAACAGCTTCTCGATCGCCTGGCGAATGTCGGGCTTCGTCGCATCACGATGCACCTGGAACGTGTACTCGCCGCGCTCCTGATACGCCGCCGAGCTCTGCTCGGTGACGATCGGGCGAACGATGGTCTCGTAGAGTGTCGGCATCGCTTACTTCCCCTTCTTCTTCGGCTTCGCGGCGGACTTCTTCGCGGGAGCCTTGGTGGCGGGCTTCTTCTTCGGAGCGGCCGTCTTCTTGGCGGGCTTCGCAGCCTTCTTCTTCGCGGGCTTGTCGGCCTTCTTGGGCGCCGCCTTCTTAGCCGGTGCCTTCGCTGCCGTCTTCTTCTTCGCGGCCGCTGGCTTCGCAACCACTTCGCGCTTCGGCGCCTTTGCCCTCACCGTCGGCTCCGTCTCGGCGATCGGCTCGAGCGTCTGCCCAATCGCGCTCCCCTCGATCAGCACGACATCCGACCAGAGAATGTGATAGGCCGACACATCGGAGTACGGAAGCACGTGCACCATCGGGATGTTGCGGCCGGACATGTGGAGATTCGACTTCACCCCATCGGTGAGAATCAGAACCTTCTGGTCGGCGACGCCCAGGCGCTCGACGAACGCGGCGAGACGCGAGGTCTTCGGCGCATCGTAGTTGAACGCATCGATCAGGATGACCGAGCCTTCGCGCGCGCGGGCATTAAAAGCACTCTTGCGCGCCAAGGCACGAACCTGCTTCGGTACGAACTGCGCATAGCTGCGCGGGATCGGACCGAACACCGTACCCCCACCAACCCAGTTCGGGGCACGAATGGAGCCCTGACGCGCGCGTCCGGTTCCCTTCTGCTTCCACGGCTTCTGGTTACCTCCGATCACCTTGCCGCGCGTCTTCGTGGCCGCATTGCCCTGGCGCTGATTGGCGAGAAACGCCTTCACGGCCTGGTGCAGTACCGGCTTGTTCACGACGCCGTCGAACATGTCCCCAGGCAGCGCCACGCGCTCGCGCGCGGTGCCGTTGCCCGTGTACGCGGCAGCGTCGAAGCTGTTGGTCGTATCGGCCATGACCTTAACCCTGCTTCCGTACGAGGAGAATTCCATTCGTAGGACCGGCGACCGCGCCGCGCACGTAAATCAGATTGCGCTCGACGTCGATCTTCTCGATCCGGAGATTGACCTGTGTATGCCGCTCCGCGCCGTAGTGCCCGGGCATCTTCTTGCCCTTGATCACGCGCGACGGATCGGTGCCCGGCCCGATGGAGCCGGGACGGCGGTGCTTCGTGTTTCCGTGCGTGTTCGGTCCGCCAGCGAAGCCCCAGCGCTTCACGACGCCCTGGAAGCCGCGGCCCTTCGTGGTGCCCGTCACCTTCACGCGCTCGCCCACCTTGAAGATCTCGACCGTGATCGTCTGGCCGATCGCGACTTCAGGTGCCTTGTAGTCCGTCGCCTGCGTGTCGTCGAGACGGAAGCTGCGCAGCGTTGCCGGCGGCGCATCGAGCCCCGCCTTCTTCGCGTGACCGACTTCGGCCTTCGACGCACGACGGCCGCGCGGAGTGCGCTCCTTCCCCTTCGACTCGCGGCGCAGACGCTGCGTGCCGTGACCGAGCTGCACCGACGCAAAGCCGGCCTTGCTCGTCTCCATCACCTGAACCACCGGATTCGGCTCGGCAACGATCACCGTGC
>PLMM01000319.1 GCA_003142495.1 Gemmatimonadota bacterium
GACATCCGTTCCGACAATCGGGATCGCCGCGGCGATCGACGCGATCTGCGCAACGATCGAGCGAATGGACGCACGGGTCAGGCGCGCCACGACCGTCACGAGCTCCGTCGCGATCGCCACTCAGAGCGTCGTGACCATCGCGAGCTTCGCGGCGATCGTCGTGACAAGCGCGGCGACCGTAAAGATTTGCGCCACGACAAGCGCGAGCGTCGCCGCGACAGCCGGTAGCCGCACGAAGCACGCGAGTGCCACGAACGCGTATCACAGCGAAGCCCGGCCGTCATGCGCCGGGCTTCGTCGTGTCGGTATGCTGCGTCGCTTGTGATAGCCTCTTGCCGCCCGCATCTTCAGACGTATGATCGAGAGTCTTCGCACGCGCGCCGTGCATAAGGTCCCTGACCGCATTCGCTTCGATGGACGCGTCCTCCTGCTCACGGAGGATCCGGCGCTGCTGCATCGCCAGCTCGCGAGTGAAGATCTCCCGTTCGACGCCTCCACCCCGGCTGGATCGCCGACGCATCCGAAGCTGCGGGACAACATCTCGACCGACGAGATCACCCCGGCCTACATCTGCTACTACTTCGACGAGACGCTCGGGGATTTTCCCTACCTCGGCCTCAAGGCCGGTGAGGAATTCCCAATGGTGCGCGGCTCCGTGCGCGCGGGCGGATTCGTCGCGAGCGCAGCGGGCGCGCGGCGCGGGAAGGGATCGTCGCGCGAGGCATCGCCCTACGCGGAGATGCACGCGGGGATCAAGATCGTGATCGCCGAGAGTATCGAGCGGATCTATCGCGAGAACTGCCAGAATCTCGGCGTGTTCACGAGTACGGACTTCTCGCTGATCGAGCGGATCCGGAATGGCGAGGAGATCGCGCTCGAGGAGCTCACGCGTGGCGAAGGCGGCATCTCGCGCGGCATCGTCGAGTACGGGGGCCTGTTCAACTACAACGTGGCGCGGCTGCAGGGGCTCGTTGCAGTGCCGGTCGTGACGACGCAGAAGCGCCCGATGACGGTAGCCGAGAAGATCTTCGCGCGGCACTGGGTGCTCGATGCGGCGAAGGAGAAGGTCGGCATTTCTGCTGTGAAGCCCGGCGATCAGGGTTTCGTGCGTACGGACATTCGCTTCAGCCACGAGTACGTCACGCCGATGGCGGCGATCTTCTTCGAGGAGCTCGTTGGCAAGAGCGAGCCGATCAACGATCCGAAGTCCGTCTTCTTCTTCCGCGATCATCTGACGTTTCTGTCGCAGGTGATGCGCCCCGAGCACATCGAGATGGGGCTGCTCGATGTCGCGAATCAGCTGGAGGCGAAGCAGCGGATCTTCGCGGGCGAGAAGGGCGTGAAGCTCTACGGCGAGCTCGATCGACTGAATCTGCACGGCGCGCTGTCCGCGCAGGGCTCGGAGGCCATCTGCCACTCGAAAATCCTCGAGGCGCATGCGGAGCCTGGCCAGATCATCATCGGCTCGGACTCGCACACGCCGCACGCGGGCGCCGTCGGCTGCATCGCGTTCGGCGTCGGCACGACGGCGATCTTCAACTCCTGGATCACGAAGGACGTTCGCGTCGAGGTGCCGCCCACATTTCGCGTGACGCTGCGCGGGAAGAAACCGCGCAACGTGACTGCGAAGGACTTCATGCTCGAGATTCTACGCCACCCGTACATCAAGGGCGGCTCGGCGATCGGGCAGATCATCGAGTACGCGGGCGACGCGGTGGCATCGCTCTCGGTGGACGAGCGCGCGACAATGACGAACATGGCGGCCGAGGTGGGGGCGTTCACGGGGATCATCGCGCCGGATGAGAAGACGGTGGAGTATCTCGTCGCGCAGCGCGGGATGACGGCGGAGGCCGCGCGCGCGCTGTGCGCGGGGCTCTTCTCCGACGAGGGTGCGACGTACGTCGAGGAGATCGAGATCGATGCGGCATCGATCCGTCCGATGATCGCGCTTCCCGGCGATCCGGGGAACGGCATTCACATCGATGAGAAGCACGGCGACGTGCGCATCGACATCGCCTACGCGGGGTCGTGCACGGCGGGGAAGAAGGACGACATGGACATGTACGCGAAGGTGTTCAGCGAAGCGCTCGCGCGCGGCGAGAAGGTTGCAGAGGGCGTGCGCTGCTTCATCCAGTGCGGATCACAGGAAGTGTTCGCGTACTGTCGTGCACAGGGATACGACGAGGTGTTCGCGGCGGTGGGCGCCACGCTCATCGAGCCGTCGTGCGGCGCGTGCATCAATGCGGGCCCCGGCGTGTCGCGCACGCGCGAGGAAGTCACGATCTCCGCGATCAACCGGAATTTCCCCGGACGTTCGGGGCCTGGGCAGCTCTATCTCGCCTCGCCGTACACCGTGGCTGCATCGGCGATCGCCGGTCGCATCGTCGCGTGGGATGCCGACGCACGCCAGCTCGCGCATGCATAAGATGCGCACGGGGCGGAATTTGGTGCGCCCGTGTCGGCACGAGTCACGATTCACCAATGCGCGGTGAATTCGTCGATGTCGGCGGTGTTCGCCTCTACTACTACGCGGCCGGAAGTGGTGGGGACGGCGAGCCGATCGTCTTTCTGCACGGCTTCCCGACATCGTCGCACATCTGGCGCGATGTCGTGCCGCTCGTTCCGCAGGGACGACGGGTCGTCGTCATCGATCTGCTCGGCTACGGCCGCAGCGATCGCCCCGAGGGGCGCGATCTAAGTATCAAGGGGCACGCCGAGCGTGTGCTGGCGCTGCTCGACGTGCTGCGCATTTCGTTTGCAACGATCGTCGGCCACGATCTCGGCGGCGGCATCGCGCAATATCTCGCGGTACGACATCCCACGCGTGTCGCGCGGCTGGGGCTCGTGAGCTCGGTGGCGTTCGACAGCTGGCCAACGCGCGAGGTGCGCATGGTGAAGGCGACGCTGCCGCTCACGCGCTATCTCCCGGCGATGTGGGTCGCGTCGGTGCTGCGCTCCGATCTCCTGCGCGGCTATTCGGATGTGCAGCGCGGCGGGCACTCGGTGGACATGTACATTCTTCCGTTCGAGGGGGCCGAGGGACGGGACACGCTCGTCGAGCATCTCGCGGCGCTCGATCCCGATGAGACGGAGGCGCTGGCGCCGCGGCTCAAGGACATCGTGGCGCCGACGGCGATCATCACGGGCGCGCACGATCCGTTTTTGGGGATCGGCGTGGCGGAGCGGCTGCACGCGGAGATCAGGGGTTCGACGTTCGAGGTGATTCCGGACGTGCGCCACTTTGTTCCAGAGCTGGCGCCGCAGCGTGTGGCGGACGTCATCGCGAATCTGGTCACGCGATGAGCGAGCGGCTCACGAGACAGCGATGAGCTCGCGACTCGAGACGTTTCGCGCGATGGTCGCGGCGCATCCGGACAATGTGTTGGCGCGCTTCGGTCTGGCGAACGAGGCGTTGAAGGAGGGGCTGCACGCGGAGGCGGTGGAGCAGCTGCGCGCGTACCTCGCGTCGTACGACGATGAGGGGAACGGCTTCGGGCGGCTCGCGCTCGCCCTCGAGCATCTCGGCAAGGTGGATGAAGCGAAGGAGGCGCTGCACGCGGGGATCGCGGCAGCGCGGCGCTTCGGACATCCGAGCATGGCGGCGGAGTTCGAGGCGCGGTTGGAGGAGCTGGACGAAGGGTGACTCGGCGCGATGGAGCTCGAGACAACATCAGTTGAAGACGTTAACTGCTCACTCGCACCACGCTACCGAAGTGCCGCCGTCGCCTTGTTCAGTGCATCCGTCGCGTTCGCGAAGCGCGTGGCGAGATCGTTCATCTCGGCCTGCGCGAGCGCCTGATCGCCGGCGCGCGTCGCTTCGTTGATCGAGGGGAAGACCATGTTTGAATAGCCGTTGTCCTCGTCGGCGGCGTAGATGAGGTTGCGGAACCAGGGGCGAGTCTTGAGTCCCTGCGGGCGCGTGAGGGCGCGCTCGACGAGCATGAGCGATGCGTTGGTGCGCGTACTCACCGCTTTCGATGGCGAGCCCTTCGCGAGCACGGAATCGCGCGCCGCGGCGAAGATGATCGCCGCGTGCTCGAGGCCATCGATCGACGCGCTGAGCGCCGAGGCATCGAGCGTCCACTTCTTTGCCGCGGCGTTCTTCTGCGTCGTGCCCAGATGCACGCGCATGTCGCGCGCGAACTCGGCGTAGTCGTACGGCAGGATCTCCGCGTTTGCGAGCCGGAGCACCATCGCCGCGGCAACGCGCCCCGATGCCGCGTGATACGCATACGTGGGATCGCCGAAGGTCGCCATCCAGTGATACGAATCGAACTGCGAGTGGTAGCTGCCGCCCGGGCCATGATATCCCCAGTCTTCGATCGGGATGCCGAGGTGGTTGTAGAAGCCGGCGAAGTCGGAGCCGCCGCCCGGATCGCCCATCTCCGGCTCGGCGCTGTCGGGCACGGAGTTCGTCTTGCGCCACACGGTGTAGATCGAGCCGGCGCCGCTCGGATCGGGCACCTCGCGTGCGACATCGCGCAGCGTCGGACGCAGCGACGGTGATCCGCCCGCGCCGAAGTGCGGGCCGTCGGCGGCACCGTCCTGATTGAAGTAGGCGACCGCGCCGTGCTCGAGGCGGAGCGAGTCGTCCTCGACGAATTCGGTGGAGCCGAGCAGCCCCCACTCTTCGGCGTCCCACGTGGCGAAGAGGAGGGTGCGCTTCGGCTTCCACCCCTTCTTCACCTCGGCGGCGACTGCGCGCGCCGCCTCGAGAATGCTGACGACGCCGCTGACGTTGTCGCCGGCGCCGGGGCCCCACGCATCGCGATGTCCGCCGATGATCACGATCTCGTCGGGGAACTCGCTTCCCCTGACGATGCCGAAGGTGTCGAAGATGTGCTTGAATGGACTGGTCGCGGTGTCGCTGCGCACGAGTACGCGCGCGCTCACGGGGCCGGGGCCGACGTGATAGCGGAACGGAAGACCGCCCTGCCACGTCTGCGGAATGCGCGCGCCGCGCACGCCCTGGAGCAGCGCGGCCGCGTTTTTGTACGACGCCGGAATCACCGGGATGTGCGGCACCTGCATCTCGCTCAGCGGAATCCGCTTGGCGCCCGGATGACTCGGATAACCGGGCGTGCTCGGGTCACCGTTGTCGTTCATCACGCTGCCGCGCTGCACGCCGGTCTCGGCGCGCATCGGGCCTTCGGGATAGACGTCGCCGCGCACGTAGCCGTCGTCGGCGGGATCGCTGTAGATGATGAGTGCGACCGCGCCGCGCTTCTCGGCCTCGCGCGCCTTGATGCCGCGATACGAGTGGCCGTAGCGCGCGATCGCGATCTTGCCCTTCACGGAGACGCCCATCGAATCGAGCTGCTTGTAGTCCTCGATCAGTCCGTAGTTCACGTAGACGACGGGGGCGCTCACATCGCCGGTGCCGCTGTAGCCGTTGGCGATGATCTTCTCGAATGCAGGCCCGGAAGTCGAATCGCCGGGCATCGCGCCCTCGGCCAGCTCGAGCGAGAGCGTGTCGGGCGACACGCGCCAGAGCTTGATCTCGGTGGTGTGCGGCATCCACACGTCGTACGATCGCACTTCAGTTTGCAGTCCCCACGACTTCATCGCGTTGATCACGTAGTCGCGCGTGTGCTCCTGCGCGGGCGTGCCCGCGATGTGCGACTCCTTCGAGAGCTCGTGCGAGTGATGGCGCGCGCTCCCCGTGTCCGGGCGCGCGGTGACGCTCGCCTCGAGGTCGCGCTCGGTGCGCGCGGCAGCGGGCGAGTAGCCGGGAGTGGCAGGAGTCTGCGCGCCGAGCGAGGCGGCCGAGAGCAGCAGTGCGATTGGGAACGTCCGACGCATCATCACGACCTTGGTTCAGGATTCGTTGTGGCTTCACGAACGGCGCCGGTGCGCCGCTTGTCGAATTGCAGTGCGGTGCGCTCGGGCGCCGCGTGAATCGCGCTCTCCGTGTACATGCTCCGCGGATTCCAGAGCACCCATCCTTGAACTCCGTTGGCGTATCCCGCCTCAATCTGCGCGCGCACTTCGGTGGCCGTGTAGTGCGGCGGGCCGAGCGTGAAGTCCTGGTACCACGGTCTGAGCGTTGCCGCGCCGGGAATTCCCGCGGAGCGACGGTGCGCGTCCTTCAGTCCGTGCGCGATCGTCTCGTACGGATGCGCGTTCGGATTGCCGATGCCGTACGAGCCGGGATTGTAGTGCGACGGATACATCATTGGCAGCACGACGTCGACGGTGTTGATGAACTGCTCCCACTTCTGTCCGATCCCCATGTCCGTCGTATCCGTGGCCGTGAGACCGAAGACGTCGGCCGTCACCGGAACGCCGAGCGGCCGGAGTCGCGCGCGCGTGGTAAGGAGCTGCTCGCGAATCACCTGCGCGCGCAGGCGCCCGCGCGCGAGCGGAAAGGTCGTCTCGGAGACGAGTCGCTTGTCATCAGGGAATCGAACGTAGTCGAACTGAATTTAGCTGAAACCGAGGTCGACG
>PLMM01000211.1 GCA_003142495.1 Gemmatimonadota bacterium
CCCTCGCGCAGCCCGGCCGTGATCACCGAGACATTTCCCTCGGCGCGCTCGACGCTCACCTTCCGCTGCTGCGCCGTGCTCCCGCTGTCGACGACGTACACGTACGTCCCCTGCTGCCCCGTGACGACGGCCTCCGACGGAACGACGAGCGCGTTCTTCTCGGTGAAGAGATGCAGCGTGGTCGACACGAACTGCCCCGACCAGAGCATCTTCTCCGTGTTCGGGAAGGTCGCCTTGAGCATCACTGTTCCCGTCAGCGTGTCGACGGAGTTGTCGATGAAGAAGAGGGTGCCGGTTGCCGGCGCGATCTGCGCGAGCAGATTCACCGCCGCGGGATCGACGCCCGACGCCTGATCCGGCGCGGCATCGCCCATGCCGGGAGGCCCGCCCGCCGTGTCCTGCGCCGTCTGACGCGCGCCGCCGGGTACCGCCGTCACCGGCAGCTGCCCCGAGCCGCCGTACTTCTGGATGAGCGGCAAGTCGGTGGACGGCACCGGAAAGCGCACGAGGATCGGGGAGATCTGGTTGATAACAACCAACGGCGTCGTCCCGCCCGCGTGCACGACGTTCCCCTCGCGCACGAGCAGCCCGCCCGTGCGCCCCGCGATCGGTGCCCGAATTTTCGTGTTGTCGAGATTGAACTTTGCGTTCTCCACCTGCGCTTCGTCGGCCTGCACTGTGGCTGCCGCCGATCCCGCCGTCGCCTTTTGCTGGTCCGCCTGCTCCTGCGTGACGTAGTCCTGCTTCACGAGCGACTGATAGCGCTCAACCTCTTTCTGCGCGTTCGTGTTCGTCTCCTTGTCGCGCGCGAGATTGGCAAGTGCTTGGCGGTACGCCGCCACGTACGGCCGATCCTCGATCTGAAAGAGCATCGCGCCCTTCTCGACGTCCTGTCCCTCGCGGAAGTAGACGTGCGTAATCAGTCCGTCCACCTGCGCGGTGATCGCCGACGTGCTCACCGGCGAGACGACGCCATTCGCCTGCACCTCGAAGGGCACATCGGCGCGCGCGACGGAAATGACGACCACCGGCACCACGGTGGCGGGCGGCTTCTGCGCTGTCTTCGAGCACGCACCTGCGCCGGCGATGAGCGCGAGCGCAGCGAGAGGCGATCGTTTGAGGCGCACGGTGAACGCAGTATCGAACGCGGTATCGAAGATCATTTGGGGCCAGTGGTAGAGTCGTGCGTGAGCGGGATCGGCGCTTCGCCGTGCACGCCGAGCACTCCGACGTCGTGCGCGAGCTGTGCGAGCGCGGTGGCCCACGTCCATCGTGCCTGCGCCTGCTGCGCGCGCGCGCTCGAGAGCGCGGACTGCGCGGTGAGCAGGTCGAGAATCGTGCCGACGCCGGCCTTGTATCGCCCGCGCGCGACGTCGTCGGATTGCTGCGCGCTCGAGAGCAGTACGTTCGCCGTGCGCACGCGCGCAGATGCCGTGTGCAGGTTCACGTACGATGTGACCACCTGATTCGACACTTGTGTGCGCAGCAGATTCGCGCTCGCGCGCTGCTCATCCGCGCGCGACTTCGCGGCCGCGAGATCGTACTGGTGCGAGAAGCCGTTGAAGATCGGGATGGTTAGCCCAAGCGTGATCGAATAGTTGTTGCCGGCAAAGAGCGCGAGATTCGAGTAGTTGCGCCCGATGTTGGCGCCTGCGGTGAGCGCGGGATACTCGGCCGAGCGCGCGACACGCACTTCTTCCTGCGACTGGAGGATGCTCACGCGCGCCGCGGCCATGTCGGGGCGGTTCGCGAGCGCCTTGATGATGAGCGAGTCCGCGCTGTCGGCGGCCGAGCCGATCGAGAGCGTATCGGAGGGTTGAGCGAGCTCGAAGTCGGCGTCGGCGCGCAGTCCCATCGCGGTCGCGAGGTTGCCGTGGCTCGTCTTCACCGTGCCGGAATCGGTTTCGAGATCGAGCTGCGCCTGCGCGAGCACCGTCTGCGCCTGGAGCACATCGGCGATCGTCGCGACGCCGCTCGTGTGGCGCACGTTCGCCGCCAGGAGGCTCGTGTCGGCCTCGCTCACGCTCCGCAGTTGCGCCGCCGCGAGCGCACGCGCGGAGATGTAGGCGAAGTACGCGCTCTCGGTTTGGAGCACGACGTTCTGCAGCTGGGCGTTGTAGCCGAGATTGACGCCGATCGTGTTCTCGCGGGCGGCGCCTATTGTGCCGTTGCGGCCGCCGAAGTCGAGAAGCAGATACGAGAGAGAGACGAGCGGTGCGAACTGCGTGCGCTCGACGAAGCCCGTTTGCGTGGTGCTCTGCGAGCGACCGACGCTGGCGGTGGCGTCGACTACGGGGAAGTACGCGCCCTTGGTGGAAGCGTACTCATAGGCGGCGGTGCGTGCCTGCGACCACAAGAGCGACGTCTGCGGATTATTCCGGAGCGCGACGTCAACGGCGTCGGCGAGCGTCAGGCTGTTCGCGCGGCCGGCGACATCGGAGGGGAGCGTCTTCTTCGTGTTGGTGGAGTCTGGCTCCGGTGGTACGACGCCGTTGGGCGGGACGTAGGGCTTGCCCGGCGCCGGCGAGATAGCGGGGCTCCCTCCGATCGAGGGCGTTGTGTGCGAGCACGCGGCGATCACGAGCGCGAGTGCGAGTGGCGCGAGGCGGAACGCGACGCGTCGCTCTGTCTTCAAATCCTCCATGTCTCTTGAAAGCCCCGCGGGTTGGATGGCAGTGCGCTCGCATAATCCGAGCCTGTCACATCCATACGCCCGGCGCAGGGGTCGCGTTGAGTTTGGAGCCGCTCGCAACCCCCTATTTCACCCCTCAAAATCGCGAAGATTCCTTCGCGAAGCGCGCCCCGAGTAAATGCTGGTGGACTCTAGTGGGCGGGCGTCGTGAGCTGCGCGCCCGTCAGAGTCGCGATCGCGCTCAGCGTCGTCTGCGCGGCATTGAGTCCGAGCCGGAAGTCCTTGTCGGTGTAGGTGGCGAAGAGATCCGTTGGCTGGTGCCACTGCGGGTTCCAGCCGCTCCCGATCTGCGCGCCGCGCTCGTTCTCGCGCAGGCTGATCGCGGGGACCACGTCCATGAATGGCGACGAGTCCGTGTTCGTCATGTGCCGCCCAACCTGCGCGGGGTAGTCGGTGGCGTATTTCTCGTTCGCATCGGCGAACGCCCACGCGAGCTTCTCCGCACCATCCGCGAACTTCGACTTCGACTGAAACTCGATGTTCACGTCGGCCTCGGGGCGCTGCTCCTTGTTCATCGTGCCGTCGGCGTTCGGCATCCCGTGGTCGAACATCATCATGTCGTGCTGCACCATGCCGAGCCATTTGGGCTCGGGATATTTCCCGGAGCCTTTCGGCGACTCGATCCCCTGCAGCGCCTGCCGCTGCGCAACGTACGCCTTCGCGCCATCGAGCCCCGTCTCCTCGTTGTTCCAGAGGATGAAGCGAATCGAGCGATCGGTGTGGACGTCGGGCGAGCTGAACACGCGCGCGAGCTCCATCACGAGCGCGGTGCCCGAGCCGTCGTCGTTCGCGGCCTCGCCCCAGCCTATTCCATCCATGTGCCCGCCAACTATGTACATCTCCTCGGGGTGCGTGGTGCCGACCTTTGTGCAGTAGACCTCCTGCCGCTCGCCGTCAACGCTCTGCGGCGTGTCGAGCGCGCGGAGCGCGGCGTTTGGCTGACGCGTGGAGTCTTCATTCACGCCGGTGGGCGTGCGCTTGCCGCGATTGCGGCCGCCACCAACGGCGTTGCGCTCGAAGCGCGCGCGCGCTGCGGAATCCATTGGAGGGCGAGGGCCGCGCGGTGGCGGCTCCTTGTAGTCGTAGGTGATGCGCGCGGTCGGCGTGCAGCCGTAGGAGTTGAGCTGGGCCTCGATCCAGTCCACTGCGGCACGGTTTCGGTCCGTCCCCTGCCTGCGATCGCCGAAGCGCGTGAGTCCCTTGACCGTCGCTCTGTACCTCTCGAGCTCGAGGCGCGCGACCATCGTGGCGATCCCGGTGTTCGGCGAGTCGAGCGGCGCGACGTTCATGGCGACGCCGGTCGTCGTGGTTGGCGTTGGCGTTGGCGAAACTCCCGCCGCGGCTTTGGTCGCGGCCGGCGCGCAGGCGGCCGAGGCCGAGGCCGCGAGTGCGCTGCAGGTAATCAATCGCTTGAATGAATTCTTCACTGAGCTGTTGGTCGAGGTTAGCGAGAATCGTATCGCACGGACGCGCGCATCGCGAGCGACCGCGAGTGGGGCTACGGCTTGATCGTCGCCTCAATCCACGCGGCGAACGCGGTCAGAAACGTCGCAAAAAACTCCTTGCTCGAGCTCTTCGTGAAGTTGAAGTCCGCATCCGTGAGCTCGCCGGCCTGCGACACGTACGCCTCCGGCTGCGCCATCGTCGGCACGTTCACGTACACCAGCGCCTGACGCAGATGATGATTTGCGCCGAACGCTCCGAGCCCGTACGGTGTGACACTCACGATTGCGCCGGGCTTTCCGCCGAACACGCCGTGTCCGCCCGGGCGCGAGCCGACGTCGACGGCGTTCTTGAGGCAGCCGGGCACCGAGCGATTGTACTCGGGCGTCGCAAAGAGCACGGCGTCCGCGCGCATGATGCGCTCCCGAAAGGTCACCCACGCTTTCGGAGGCGCATCGGTTTCGAGATCCTGATCGTACATCTGTAAATCGCGTATCTCTACGATATCGAGCGACAGCGATGCGGGCGCGATCTTCTTCATCGCCATCACCACCTTCCGTGTGAGCGACTCCTTGCGCAGGCTCCCCACGAGCACCGCAACGTCACGTGCTTTCTCCATTCTATCACCATCGTTGAATTGCGCCCCTCGAACGCGATCTTCGTCTCGAAGAATCACAGTTCCAACTAATGATCCCGTAAGGGTTTCGGCCTTCCCGTCCGCTGCTCATGTAACGGAGCGATACACCCGTTCCGTTGGGTAATATCGCTCGTCTTACCCACGATGCCACACACGATCGCCCTCTCCCGCCGCCGGCTCGAATCGCGATGAAGCGCACCGATCTCATCCCCGTGCTGCTGCTCATGCCCGTGCTCGGCTTCATTGCCGTGCAGGCGATGCACACGCCTGCGATCACCGCCACGTCCCAGGCGGCATCGCTGGCGCCGGCGTCACGCGCGCACAAGCATCGCGCGAACCGGACCACGGAGAGCGCAGCATCGATCGCCGACGACAACACCGATTCTGACGCGACAATCGACGCCGACGCCGACGGCAAGTCGCGCGACGTGCTCGACATTCGCCGCCGCATTCAACTCGGCGAGAACGGCACGTACATCGGAGAGATCCTGAGCGAGCGCGACTCCGCGCTCGCGCGGTGGCCGGAGCGCCTCACGACGCCCGTGCGCGTGTGGGTTGGTAGCGGGCCCGCGATCCCCGGCTGGGATCAGAGCTATCCCGAGCGCGTGCGCGACGCATTCGACCAGTGGGCGAACATTGGCATTCCCGTCAAGTTCACCTTCGTTCGCGACTCGACCGACGCCGATGTGCACGTCAGCTGGATCGATCACTTCGACTCGCCGATCTCGGGAAAGACCATCTGGGCGCGCGATGGAAAGTGGTGGATCGTAACCGCGAACATCACGCTCGCGCTGCACCACAACGCCGGCGAGCTGCTCGACGCGAAGGCCGTCCACGCAATCGCGCTCCACGAGGTCGGCCACCTGCTCGGCCTCGACCACACCGTCGACACCGCGAACATCATGACGGCGCGGGTGCGCGTGCGTGATCTGAGCGAGGCGGACCGCGCGACGATGAAGCTGCTCTACTCGCTTCCGCCGGGCTCCGTCAAGTAACTCGGCGCCCGCCACCGGCGAGCCTTCCGCGCCGCTGCCGCAGAACATTACAACTCTATAGAGTGACTGCCGCCGCCGGTCCTCGTCTTGCAAATAGAGGGAATTGGGCTATAATGTGCCGGTTCGCAGCGCTTCGCTGGAACATCCCGCCCTCATTCTCAGTAAGCTGTGCAAGTGTTCCTGCCGCCCCTCTGGAGCTGCCGGCGCACCTTCGTTTTTCAACTGGGGTTGTCGAGTGCTGATTACGCTGATCGCTGCTGTCGCCACGATCGCCGCTTCCAACGGAGGGCTCCCTGTAGCGGCGCCCGCCACCGTCGGCATGTCTGCGAAGCGCCTGGAGACAATCGATCGCGTCGTCACCCGCGGTATCAAGGCGGGCGGCTTCCCCGGCGCCGCCGTCGTCGTCGGCCGCAAGGGCGCCGCCGTCTGGGAGAAGGGCTTCGGCCGGATCGACTGGGCTACCTCCAGCATGCGCGTCTCGGCCACCGAAACGATCTACGATCTCGCCTCGCTCACGAAGGTCATCGGCACCACCACCGCCGTCATGATCCTCTTCGACGAAGGGCGCATCCAGCTCGACGCACCCGTCGTCACCTATCTCCCGGAATTCACGGGCGGCTACAAAGACTCGGTCACCGTTCGCCAGCTGCTCGAGCATCGCTCGGGGCTGCCGGCCGATCGCGACCTTTGGCGCTTGGCGCACTCCCCGGCCGAAGCGCGACAGATCGTTCTCGAAGCGCCGCTCGAGTGCAAGCCCGGCCAGTGCTACATCTACTCCGACCTGGGCGCCATCACCCTCGGCATGATGGTCGAGCGCGTCACCGGTCAGGGGCTCGACGTCTTTTTGCACGAGCGTGTTTTCGCCCCGCTCGGCATGGTAAACACATTTTTTAAGCCGGCTGACTCGCTTAAGTCGCGCGTGGCACCAACCGAGGTTTCGCCACCGCGCGGCTATCCGCTGCAGGGCGAGGTGCACGACGAGAACGCCTACGCGCTGGGCGGCGTCGCCGGCCACGCCGGCTTGTTCAGCACCGCAAGCGATCTCTCGATCTTCGCACAGATGATCCTCGAGGGCGGCGAGTACAAGGGCGTCCGAATCGTGAGCGACTCCACGGTCAAGCTCTTCACCACGCGCGCCGCCGGCAGTCGCGCCCTCGGTTGGGCGATGGCCGACGGGCAGTGGGGCTCCGGCCGCTTCATGAGCGAGGGCTCGTTCGGCCACGTCGGCTACACGGGCACGTCACTCTGGATCGACCCCGAGCGCGAGATGTTCGTAATCCTGCTAACGAATCGCGTGCACGCCGCGCGGGCCCGTCAGCCGGCCAAGGTGATCGCGGATGTGCGCGCCGATCTCACCGATGCGGCCGCGATCGCGGTCACCGACGATCCGTCGCAGACCATCGCGATGCCGGCGTCCTTCCGCTCCGATGCGGCAAAGGGCTGGAATCGCCGCGACCGTCACGCGAGACGTAACTCGCATCACTCGCGCAGCACCAGCGCGAAGTCGAAGGCGTCGGCGCGCAAGAAGTCGAAGCACACCGTCGTCGCGTCGGCGAAGACCAAAGCGAGAAAGAAGAAGGCCGCGTAGCCTTCCCGGTGCAGGCGCGCTTGTCCGCCGCGCCGCGCGTGGTGAGCTTTCGGGAAGGAACAAGGAGTCCCAATGAGTGATCAGCCCGCCACCGAAGTCCCCACGTCCTTCGCGTCCCCGCTCGACGAGGACGTCGTCCGCGCCGCGCTCCGCCGCGTGAAGGATCCCGAGCTCAACCTCAACATCGTCGACTTGGGTCTCGTCTACGGCATTGCCGTGAACGGCCCCAAGGTGTCGATCGACATGAGCCTCACGTCCCCCGGCTGCCCCTCGGGCCCCGAGATCATGACCGCGGCCGAGCAGCAGATCCGGACGCTGGACGGGGTGGAGGATGTGGCGGTGAATCTCGTGTGGGATCCGATGTGGAGCCCGGATCGGATCGAGCCACGGATTCGCGCGTACATGGGGTTTTGAGTGAAGGCGAAAAGGCCGGCGATGATCGCCGGCTTTTTCGTATGCGTCGGGTGCTACGCCGCAAGCGCCTTCAAAAACGCCGGCCCCAGCACCTCGATCTGCCACTTCCGCAGATCCGGAATCTCCGCGAGCTCCTCCAGCGTCTTCGGCTTCTTCCTCGCGATCATCTCGAGCTTCTCCCTCGCGCACAAAAACCCCGGGTCGAGCCCGAGCCGCTGCGCCGCCTCTTCCCGCGCCGAGCGAAGCGCGTTCACGCGCGTGTCGAAGTCCGCGTCGCGATCCCACCGCGGCGCGCGCGGAAATTTCGGGAGCTGATCCTCCGGCACATCGAGGCCGCGCTTCACCGCCGCGAGCATCTCGGCGCCGCGGCGCTCCGCGATTCCGCGCGGCACGCCCTTGATCGCGGTGAGCGCCTCCATCGTGCGCGGCGCCTCCTTCGCGACCGCGAACAGCGCCTCGTTTCCCGCCACGCGAAAGGTCGCGCGATCGAGCTCGCGCGCGATCCCGTCGCGGAAGCGCACGAGCTCGCGAAAGAGTGCGAGCTCGCGTCGGCCGAGGTCGCGCGCGCCCTTGATGCGCATGTAGCCGTTGTCCTCGCCGTCCGGCGCGTCCCAGCGCGTGCCCTCCGAGCGCTCGAACTCCTCCTGCGCCCAGCTCCATCTCCCCGCCTTCTCCAGCTCCGCCGCGAGCCGGTCGCGCAGCTCGAGCAGGTACATCGTGTCCTGACTCGCGTAGTCGAGCATGTCCTTCGGCAGCGGGCGCATCGACCAGTCCGCGCGCTGATGCTTCTTGTCGAGCTTGAGCCCGAACGAGCGCTCGAGCAGCGCCGCGAGGCCGAACGCGCGAATGCCCAGCAGCTGCGCCGCGACGCGTGTGTCGAACAGCTTGCGCGTATTCCAGCCGTAGTCCTGATGCAGCAGGCGCAGATCGTAGTCCGCGTCGTGGAAGACCTTCTCGATTTTGTCGCTCTCGAGGATGCGGCCCAGGGCGGCGGGCTTGCCGATGGCCAGCGGATCGAGCACCGCGGTGAGCTCGCGCGTGCTCATCTGCAGCAGGTAGATTCGATCGACGAACCTGTGGAAGCTGGCGCCTTCGGTGTCCACTGCAACGGTGCTGCTCTGCTCCACGGCGGTCAGAAAGCGATCGGCGGCGGGTGTTGTGTCGATGTACGATGGTTCGTGCACGGTCAGCCCTTCGGCCACGTCTATGTCCTCACTCTGCTCAAAGTCTGTTATCCTAAGCTCTCATCGTGGGTCACCGAACGCGAGGGGTTGCGCGCGTGCTCGGCCTTTCCCTTGCGTTGAACTCCCCTCATGACACCACCGAAAGACACGAAACAGAAGCCGGCTCCTCGCAGCCGCCCGTCGGGCGTGAGCTGGCGCAGCGCCGACATTCTGCGCGCCGCCTCGATCGTCGCCGGCCTTCTCATCATCCTCAAGCTGCTCTGGTTCGCGAACGAGATCGTCATCGTTGCCTTCCTCGGCACACTCTTCGGCATCGCCGTCGCCTCCGGTGTCGACCGGCTCGCGCGCTACAAGGTACCGCGCGGGATCGGCGCGGCGACCGTCGTCATCACTTTCCTGTTGATCCTGTACACGCTCGGCTCCTTCGTCGCGCCGACGATCGCGCAGCAGGGACACGAGCTGCGGCAGCGGCTGCCCGACGCGGTGGAGCGTGCCGAGAAGTGGATGAACGAGCGGAATCCGGCGCTGATGTCGTCGCTGCTGGGCGCGGACAGCTCGGCCACGCCGGCGGCTGAGCAAGTGACTACCACGACCACCACCGTCACCGCATCGACGAGCGACAGCACGGCGCCCGCGCACGCGGGACCATCGTTTGCGCTGCGCGAGAACCTCGGGAAGAAGCTCGTCGGCTCCGCGCACTACCTCTTCCCGTTCCTGACGTCGACGGTCGAGATGGTAGCGGGGCTGCTGCTCATCCTGATGATGTCGCTCTACATCGGCGCAGACCCCGACACCTATCGCAACGGGATTCTCCATCTGTTCCCGAAGCGCAAGCGCGCGCGCATCGGCGAGGTGCTCAGCACGATGGCAGGACAGCTGCGCAAGTGGCTCGTGACGCAGCTGATCGCGATGCTGGTGATCGGCGTCGTCTCGACGATCGCGCTCCTCCTGCTCGGCGTGAAAGCCCCGTTCGCGCTCGGCATCATCGCGGCGCTCCTCGAGTTCGTCCCGACCTTCGGCCCGGTGCTGAGCGCCGTGCCCGCGATGGCGATGGGCTTCCTCGACTCACCGGAGAAGGCGCTCTACGTCGGGCTCGCCTATCTCGTGATTCAGCAGCTGGAGGGGCATCTGCTCATCCCGATGCTGATGAAGGGCGGCATGGACCTGCCGCCGGTGCTCACGATCGTGACGCAGGGGCTGATGGCGCTGCTCTTCGGATTTCTCGGACTCATGATCGCCGTGCCGCTGCTCGCCGCGGTGATGGTGCCGATCAAGATGCTGTATGTGGAGGACGCGCTCGGCGACGAGATCGGCGTGGAGGATGATCCCGACGAGGGGCCGTTGCGCGACGGCTAGCGATATTGGCGCGAGATGCGCGACTCCGCGATCTTCCCGCAGGTGAGCACCCTCCCTCTCCTCACCCGCTTCCCCGCCCTCGCGCGTTTCCCCCGAGTCGAGCTCGGTGACTTCCCCACGCCCGTTCAGCATCTCGATCTCGGCGACGAGCCCCTCGCCGGCGAGCTCTGGATCAAGCGCGACGATCTCACCGCCTCACCACTCGGCGGCAACAAAGTTCGCGCGCTCGAATTTCTCCTGGGCGATCTCAAAGCCGGGGACACGGTTCTCACCGCCGGGGGCGAGGGCTCGACGCACATTCTCACCACCGCGACGTACGTCCGTGCGCTCGGCGGCATCATGCACGCCGTTCGCTGGAAGCACGAGATGAATCCATCGGCGCTGGCAACTGAAGCGCGCGTGCGCGACATCACCGCGAAGGTCAGAACGATGCGCGGTCCACTCACGGGACTCTTGCGCGCTCATGCCTCGCGTGGAAGCGGCATCCGCTGGATCCCGCCCGGCGGCACGTCGCCGCTCGGCATGCTGGGCCACGTCAATGCGGCGCTCGAGCTGGCGGAGCAGATCGCGCGCGGCGAGATGCCGGCACCCGCGCGCATCGTGCTCCCTGTGGGCAGCGGTGGCACCGCCGCCGGACTCGCGCTTGGGCTAGCGATCGCGGGGCTCGACATCAAGGTCGTCGGCGCGCGCGTTGCGCCACGCATCTCGGCCGGACGCGCGCGCGTACTCTGGCTGGTGGATCGCGAGCGATCGTTCATTGCGCGCGCGACCGGTGAGCGGATCGCGAAAGTCGACCCGTCGCGCGTCGAGATCATTCACTCCGTGTACGCGGGCGCCTACGGCCGAGCGCTGCCTTCCGCGCAAGCGACGACGCCACTCCTCGAACGCTCGACGGGCGCGCGACTCGACGGCACGTACAGCGCGAAGGCCTTCGCCGCCGCGCACGAGCTCGCAGCGGGCGCGCGGGGGATCACCCTCTTCTGGCTGACCTTCGACGGGCGTAGTCCCTAGAGTCAACACCGTGGCTATCTTTCAGTCTCGCCCAGTCCCTTCCCCGCCCGGAGTACGATGGTCGCCGCGTCCCCCACAATCTCCACCGCCGAGCTTGCGCATATCGCGCAAAAGCTGCGCGTGCATGTCGTGAAGATGATCGCCGCCGCGAACAGCGGGCATCCCGGCGGATCGCTCTCTGCCGTCGACATTATCACGGCGCTGTACTTCGGCCGAGTGCTGAAGCACGATCCGAAGAATCCGACGTGGCCCGATCGCGATCGGTTCATCCTGTCGAAGGGACATGGCGTGCCGGCGCTGTACGCGGCGCTCGCGGAGGCCGGATATTTTCCGGTGAGCGAGCTTATGACGCTGCGGCAGGTGAACTCGCGGATGCAGGGGCATCCTGTGCAGGGGCTGACGCCGGGGATCGAGGCATCGACTGGATCGCTGGGACAGGGATTGTCGGTGGGAGTGGGGCATGCGCTCGCGGCGCGGCTGGACGGGAAGACCTTTCGCACGTACGTGCTGCTTGGCGACGGCGAGTGCCAGGAGGGGCAGGTGTGGGAGGCGGCGATGACCGCGGGGAATTACGAGCTCGGGTCTTTGACTGCAATCGTCGATTCGAATCGCTACCAGTTGGATGGCGCCGTTGAGGACATCAACTCGTTGACGCCGCTCGACGCGAAGTTCGAGAGTTTCGGGTGGCGCGTGATCCAGGTGGACGGACACGACGTTGGCGCGGTGCGAGTGGCGCTGCATCAGGCGCGCGAGTCGCACGACGTGCCCGTGTGCATCATTGCGCACACCGTGAAGGGAAAGGGCGTGACGTACATGGAGAACAACAACGACTTCCACGGCAAATCGCCAAACGCGGACCAGCTGCAGGTCGCTCTCTCGCAGCTTACGGACTGACCGATGACGACGACTGGTACGACGCTCACGCTGGGCAAGGCGACGCGAGAGGCATACGGCGAGGCGCTGCTCGAGGTTGGCACCGAGAACAAGAACATCATCGTCATCGACGCGGATCTCGCGAAGTCGACGTTCAGCTGGACGTTCGGCAAGGTGTTTCCTGAGCGCTTTTTCAATATCGGGATTCAGGAAGCGAACATGGTGGGGATTGCGAGCGGGCTGGCGAGTTGCGGGAAGATTCCGTTCATCTCGAGCTTCGCGGCGTTCATACTGTGCAAGGGATTCGATCAGCTAAGAATGGGAGCGGCGTATCCGAAGCTGAACGTGAAGGTCGCGGGCTCGCACGGCGGAATTAGCATCGGAGAGGACGGCGTGTCGCAGCAGAGCGTGGAGGATGTCGCGCTCGCGTGTGCGCTGCCGGGATTCATCGTGTGCATTCCGAGTGACGAGCATACGATGCACGCGGCGGTTCGCGCGGCTGCAGAGCATGAGGGGCCAGTGTATCTGCGGCTTGGGCGGCCGAAGACGTATGTCGTGCACGAGGCGGGAGTGCATTTCGAGTTTGGGCGATCGATTCAGGTGCGCGATGGGCACGATTTGACGATCGTGGCGAACGGACTGCTCGTGGCGCAGGCGCTGATGGCGGCGGACACGCTGGCGAAGAAGGGCGTGGAGGCGCGCGTGATCGACATGCACACGATCAAGCCGATCGATGCGGCGGCGCTCGAGCGCGCGAGTCACGAGACGGGAGCGTTCGTGGTGGCCGAGGAGCACATGCATCACGGCGGGCTTGGGAGCGCGGTGGCGCAGGCGCTCGTGGCGGGAACGCCGGCGCCGGTGGAGTACGTGGACTTGGGCGATCGCTACGCGGAGTCGGGGAAGCCCGACGACTTGCTCGAGAAGTACGGAATGACGGCGAAGAACATCGTGAGCGCGGCGGAGCGAGTGCTCGCTCGCAAATGATTCAGGTTCCGCCGAACAAGTCGCTGTTGGCCGGCGGAACGACGTGGCCGCTGTGGTTTGCGGGAGCGTGGATCATACTGGCGGTGTTGGCGCTGGCATCGATCTGGTTGGGCAAGCGGCACGGACGGCCGGCGAAGATGGTGTGGACGGGGATTGTGGTGTTCGTGCCGGTGCTGGGGGCGTGCGGGTGGTTTTTGCTCGGGCGGGAGCGGCGGAGGGTGCCGAGGTAGGCGTTAGCGGGCGAACCGGCGCTTCTTCGCGTAGGACGTCGCCTTTTTTGCAACGCTCAGTCGCGGACGTTTTTCCCGCGTGATCGCGAGACAATCGATGAATCCCGGATCAAATTCGGCGACCTGAAGCAGCCGTTGTGGCGCTCCCTCGGGCTGGCGCGCACCGCGTTCCCAGGCGCGAACGAGACTGGGACTTACATTCAGAACGCCCGCGAACACAGCCTGCGAGAGCTTCATTTTCTTGCGGACACGTTGCACACGTTTGGCATTAAACGCAGGCGGAGGCGCAATTTCGATGTCTCGCGCGGTGAGCTCTCGCACCGTCACACGGGCCGGAGCGAGCTCCCCGCGTGAAATTGCAACTGCCTCATCTGCACTGGCGAGCAATAGCCGCTCGAATTCTGAAGTGTTTCGTCGGGCCATAGTCATGTCTCCCTATCGAGATTCTCTGCGATCGTCTTGAGGTATTTCCGCCCGGCAGGGCTCAGATCCTCTGATTGAGCTTTCGCGTAAGCCGGCAGCAGGAAGATCGTGGGCGACCGTCGCGAGCAGTAGTAAATGACGCGTGCGTTTCGACAAATGTCAGGCGCATGCAAGGCAATATACTACATTGTAGTATAATACCTTGTATCATATTTTGGCAATGGGTACCCGGGCGTTTCGGTCGAGCGATCCAAGGCGAGACGCGAGGCGTCTCGCGCGTTACCGCCGGTCTTTCAGCGATCGCTCCAGCAGCGCGAGCTCGATGCCGCGATAGTGCTCGGACAGCGGTGAGTCGAGCGGAATTCGGCGAGTGCCGACCAAACCGAATCCACGTGTTCGGTAAAACGCGGTAAGAGTGTCGTTGCTGGCCCAGGTGTCCATGCGAAGCCCTTCACTTCCGCGCGCTTCGCCGTGGGCGAGCGCCCAGGCGATAACGGCGTCGACGAGACCGCGGCCTCGATAGGACGACGAACG
>PLMM01000422.1:0-427 GCA_003142495.1 Gemmatimonadota bacterium
GCGCGTACTCGCAGATGCGGCTATGAAACAGCCGCGGGTCTTTGAAGAACTGTTCCCACGGAAACGGCGTGAGAAGCCCTACGATGGCGCGTTTGGCCGCGCCGCCGTGCAGGAGGAGCGTCGGAGAGCCGTCCCACTCGAGCGTCACCTCCAGCTCCCGCCACCCGATCGCGCGGGCCTGGTGCGTGCCGCGGAGCGCCTTGTACGTCGCTTCCTTGGCCGCCACCCGAGCCGCGAAGTGCATCCCCGGTCGCGGCCGGCTCATCGCGTACGTGCGCTCCGCGTCGGTGAAGAGCTTCCGCAGTGCGTGATCCCCCTTCGACGCGATGGGCTTCTCGATTCGCGCGATTTCGACGAGGTCGATTCCGACCGCGATGATCACGCTTTCCCCTTCGCCGACTTCCGTCGCTTCGCAGAGCCCTTCTTC
>PLMM01000422.1:443-16863 GCA_003142495.1 Gemmatimonadota bacterium
CAGCACGGGGTGAATCACGATCCAGCTCTCGTCCGCACTCCGAAAGACGTGCCGCAGCACGCTCTGCCATTCGCGCCAGCGCACGAAGCGCTCGCTGTCATCGCACGCGCCGAGCGCGGCCTCCGCGCGCTCGAGCTCAGCGATCCGCGCAAAGAGCTGGTGCGCGTTGTCGCCGAGCTCCGCTCTTAGCGCGCGCCGCTCGCCCGCCGCATTCGGATATCGCTCGCTCGCGATCTCCTCGAGCACGTGCTCGATCGACGCGCGCAGCGCCGCCGCATCGAACGCCGCCCGCAGCGCCACGAGATTCGGCGCACGCTCGGCCAACAGCCTCGCCTCGAGCAGCGGCCCGAAGAAGCGGTCGTGCTCCTCGCCCGCGGCGAGCGACCCTGCGCCGAGCGCGCGCAGCGAGCGCGTCATTTCCGGAATCGCGCACGCGCTGCTCGCGATCTCCGTCGCGAGCGCATTGAGATCGGGCGCCTGCTCGAGCTGAATCACGTCGCCGGTCGCGAGATAAAGCTCGAGCACGTCGCCGGGCACACGAATCCCTTCGAGGTGCGCGAGCGCGAGGGCAATACGCCCGCGCGCGGTGTCGAGCAGCACCGATTCGGCGTCGAGCGTGACCATCGCGTCGCCCTCGAGCTCGCGTCCCCGCAGCAGCCCGCCGAGCACCACGCGGCGCGGTGAGCCGGGTGACATCTAGAGCTCGCGCACCGCGGGTGCGGTGTCGGAGAGATCCGCATCCGAGAGCGCGGCGTGCTTCCCCGTGCGCGCCTCGTAGCGTACAGCGAAATCCGTGAGGCGATCGGCGTTGAACTCACCGCGCGGAATGCCGAGCGCCGCGATCGCGCGCTCGAGCGCCTCGGGCTCGCCCTCGACTTCCACGAGATCGTCCATCCGCGGATAGCGCTCGAAACGCACCATCGCCTCGCCGAGCTCGAACTGCTCGATGTCGCGATCGATGGGGCGCGTGACGATGTAGCCGAGACCGGCGAGGATGACCGCGATGGACTCGGGGTCGAGCACGGTGCAGCCGATCTCCTCGCGCACCTTGTAGCCGCGCTCGTAGCCGGTGGGCCCCTTGTACTCGAGCTCCGCGCGCGCGCCGCGCTCATCGCGATAGGTGCGCAGACGGAGCACGATGTCGCGGGAGGCAAGCGAGCGATCGTTCGTGTCGTAGCGGCGATCTTCGAGTCGCCCGGCGAAATTCGCCGTCGCGCCCGCCTTCATCAGCCGCGCTCGGGCGTCGCTCCACGAATCGAGCACCGCCTTGAGCTCGACCTCACGCATCGACGATCACCTTCATCACCGCCGCGGTGTCCGCGAGCGAGGAGAAGAGCGCGTAGGGATGGTGGCGCGCCAGCTCCTCCGGCGTGTAGCGCCCAGTCGCGACGGCGATCGCGCGCGCGCCGATCCCCTGTCCGCACGTGATGTCCGCCGGCGTGTCGCCGATGACGAAGACGTGGTCGCCCGCAATGTCCAGCCCGAGCTCCTCCTTCGCGCGCCGCTGCGCCAGCGCCGGAAGCTCGGCGCGCGCGTGATGATCGGAGCCGAAGGCGCACACCTTGAAGCGGCCGATGTCGATCCCGGCCGCGCGCAACTTGATCGCCGCGCCCTCGCGGAGATTGCCGGTGAGCAGCCCGAGGATGACGTCGCCGCGTTCCTCGAGAAGATCGAAGAGATCGCGCACGCCGTCGAACACGTGCGCGCGCGTGCCGCCCGCGAGCTCGCGCTCGAGGCCGCCCAGGTAGCGTTGCATGAGCGGATCGATGCGCTCGTCGATGATGTCGTCGGTGTGACCATCCGCGCGCATGAGATCGCGCACGATCTGCGGATCGGTCTTGCCATCGTAGTGATAGTCGGTGGGGCCCGCGCCGCCGAAGACGTTCATGAGCGCTTCGGTCATGGCGCGGCGCCCCGCGCCATCGCTCCAGAGGATGGTTCCATCGATATCGAACAATACGAGCTTCACGTTCGATGAATCGGTCATGTGTGCGTGAGGGTGACGCCCGCAAGAATCGTCACGGCGCCAACGCCCTGCATCGGGGTCGGATGCTCGTGCAGCCAGATCCACGCGGCGAGCAGCGCGAACACCGGCTCGAAGTGCAAATAGATCCCCGTGCGCGTGGCGCCGAGGATGCGAATGCCGCGATACCAGAACACGGATGCGAGCGCGAGCGAGATGACGCCGCCGTAGAGGATCGCCAACCACACATCGCCCGGCAGCGCGGACCAGTGCGTCGCGACGAGCGACGGGAAGCCGAAGATGAGCAGCGGGATGGCGCCGCCGGTGAGCGTGAGCGCGGCGACGGTCGTGTCTTCGACGTCGCTCACGAAGCGCGCCTGCAGCACGACGTACACCGCCCAGATCACCGCGGCGAGCACCGCGAGCAGATTTCCCTCGAGCGTGGACGTGCCGTCGAGCGCGACGCGCGAGGTGAGCGCGATCAGTGCAACCCCCGCGAGCGAGAGCGCTATGCCGAGCGCGCAGCGTGCGGAGATCTCGCCAAGTCCCGCCGCACGGCTGAGCAGCGCGATGAACGCGGGGCTCGCGGCAAGCAGAAGCGCGGCTATCCCGACGTCGGTGTTCACGACGCTGCCGACGAACACCATCTGATAGATGCCGTTGCCGAGCACGCCGAGGCCGAGGAGGAGGAGCACCTGGCGCCGCGTGGGGCGCGCGCGCACGGTCACGCTCGCGAACACAAGGAGCACGAGCGCGGCGAGCGAGATACGCACGGCGTTGTACGCGAGCGGCGCCATGATGCGCGTGGCGTACTTCACGACCGGAAAGTTGAAGCCCCAGATGGCGACCATCAGCACCATCAGGAAGTCGGTCGGGACGAACATCGGCGTGGGGCGTGGTGGTGCGTCGGCGCGAGGCCGGGCGTCGATGAGCGTCATGCGTAAAGCTAGGCGTTGGCGGTGCGTCGTGACAGGCGGGTGGCCGCTCGTGTGAGCAATCCCTAAGTTGTGGGATGCATCTCTCATTCGCTCTCTTCGCGGACGCCGCGAACATCTCCCAGGAAGGGAAGCTCAACATCCTCGGCGTCTTCGACGCGGTACAGTGCGGCACACTGCCCACGGTGCATCCGCGCGCGCATCTGGTGGTTCGGCTCAAGGGCGGGCAGGACGATGTCGGCACGCACACCGTGTCGCTCAACTGGCTGAATCCGCAGGGGCAGGAGCTCTGGTCGTCGAATGGGGAGCTGAACATCGGCGCGCCACCGCCGGGGGTGACGGAGATGGACATGCCGCTGATCGCCGCGATCGACCTGCCGCTCGATGCGTCGGGCGCGTACTCGATGCGGATCGCGCTGGATGGCGAGGCGCATGGCGAGGTGCGGCTCGTGGTGCGGAGTGAGATGGCGCCGATGGGCGCGACGCTGCCGCCGAACCGGCTGGTGAGTTGACAAATACCTGGAGGAGCTCCGCGTGAACATCCGTGTCGTTGCACTCGCTGCCATCGTCGGCGTCGTTGCCCTCTCGTCGAGCACGCTGGCTGCGCAGGCTGCGCCGCGCGCGGTCGACCGATCGAACATGGATACGACGTGCGCGCCGTGCACGGACTTCTATCGATTCGTGAACGGCAAGTGGCTGGACACGGCGACGATCCCCGCATCGTATCCGGGCATTGGCGTCGGACGCGAGGTGTACGATCGGAGCCTCGATGTGCTCCACGAGATTCTCGAGCAGGCGGCGAAGGACAAGAGCGCCGCGCCGAATAGCAACACGCAGAAGCTCGGCGCCTTCTACGGCGCGTGCCTCGACTCGGCGAAGGCGGAGAAGCTCGACGCGGCGCCGATGGCGGCGGAGCTCGAGCGAATCGCGGCGATCACGACGCCGGCGCTTCTGCAGGCGGAGTTCGCGCGTCTGCAGGCGGACGGAGTCGACATTGCGTTCGGCGTTGGAACCGAGCCGGATTTCAAAAACACGAAGCTCACGGTCGCCGCGGTTGGTCAGGGCGGGCTGGGGCTCCCAGATCGCGAGTACTATCTCAACGATGATTCCGCGTCGGTGAAGCTGCGCGACGCGTATCGCGCGCACGTCGCGCGCACGCTCGAGCTGCTCGGCGATACGCCGGCGAAGGCCGCCGACGCGGCCAAGCGCGTGCTCGCGCTCGAGACGTCGCTCGCGAAGGCGGCGCTGCCGCTCGAGGAGCAGCGCGATCCGAAGAACATCTATCATCCAATGTCCGTCGATTCGCTCGCGAGGATCGCGCACGGCGTGAGCTGGACGACGTACTTCGCCTCAGTCGGGATGACGCCCAAGTCGGTGATCGTCGTATCGCCCGCGTACATGACGGCGGTGGCCGGGCTCATGACCTCCGTGCCGCTGGCGACGTGGCGCGACTATCTCCGCTGGAAGGTGACCGACGCGGCATCGCCGTACATCAGCTCGCGCTTCGTGAACGAGCGCTTCGCGTTCCGCTCGATTCTCACGGGCACGAAGTCGCTGCCGCCGCGCTGGAAGCGGTGCATGACGGCAACCGACGAGTCGCTCGGCGAGGCGCTCGGCGCGGCGTACGTCGCGAAGGAATTTCCGCCGGAGGCGAAGGCGCGCGCGCTCGCGATGGTGGGGAATCTCGAGGCGGCGCTGCGCGATCGCATCTCGACGCTCGACTGGATGAGCGAGGCGACGCGGAAGGAGGCGCTCGCGAAGCTGGCGGCGTTCCGCGTGAAGATCGGCTATCCCGATCGCTTCCGCGACTACTCGACGCTGCGCATTCCGGCCGGCGCGTCGTACTACCAGAGCGCGATGCTCGCAAACGAGTTCGAGTTCCGCAGGCAAATGGCCAAGGCCGACAAGCCCACGGATCTGAACGAGTGGGGGATGACACCGCAAACCGTCGACGCGTACAACAATGCGTTGAACAACGAGATCGTCTTCCCGGCAGCCATTCTGCAGCCGCCTTTCTTCGACGCGAGCGCGGATGACGCGTCGAACTATGGCGCGATGGGCGCGATCATCGGTCACGAGATCACGCACGGCTACGACGATCAGGGTCGTCAGTTCGATGCGAGCGGCACGCTGCGCGACTGGTGGACGAAGGAGGACGCGGCGAAGTACGACGAGGCCGCGGGGCGCATTCGCGATCAGTACTCGGCGTACATCGTCGCCGACACCTTCCACGTGAACGGCAAGCTCACGCTCGGCGAGAACATCGCGGACTTCGGCGGGCTGAAGATCGCCTACGCGGCGTTCGAGAAGGCGATGACTGGCAAGTCGCGCGCGCCGGTGGATGGCTTCACACCGGAGCAGCGCTTCTTCATCGCCTACGCGAACGCGTGGCGCACGAAGATACGTCCGGAGGCGATGATCCTGCAGTCGCGCACGGACCCGCACTCACCGGGCGAGTGGCGCGTGATCGGCGCGATCTCGAATCTCCCGGAGTTCGCGCAGGCGTTCGGGTGTAAGGCGGGGGATAAGATGGTGAGAGGGGAGGCGGTGCGGGCGACGATCTGGTAGGTAGCGGGTCTCCGCTACCCCTCGAGCAGTCGCCGCGCCACTCGCAGCCTCCCCAGCAGTGCCTCCGCATACGGATCCATCTCGCCCTCGAGGTGCTCCACCGCAAACCCCCCGCGCCCAATCGCGACGTGCATCAGCGTCCGCTGCTGCGCCACGATCGCCACGTGTGTAATGCGCCCGTCCGCGCGATCGGAGAAGAACAACAAATCCCCCGCCCTCCACGCTTCCGGCACCAGCTCGAGCGCCACGCCGAGCTCTGCCTGCTGTCGCGCATCCCTCGGCATCGCCGCCCCGTGCAGCTCGAACACCGTCTGCACCATCCCCGAGCAGTCCGCGCCCCACGGCGTGACGCCGCCCCATTGGTACGACGCACTCCAGAAGTACCGCGCCGCCGACGCGCAGATCTCGATGCCGACCGGCGGATAGCGCCGCCGAATCTCGGCCTCGTCGAGCACGCCGCCCGCAACGATCTTCGCATCTCGCGCGACGCGAGCACCGAGCGGCAGCGCGCGTTCCATGTCGGCGACGTCATCATACACGGTGCATCCCACCGAATGCCGCGCGTTCATCGCCCAGTCGTGGGCCGCCTCGGCGCTCAGCCCGTGCGCATCGAGATACCCCTCGTGCATCCACCCCTCGTAGCCATCCGCGAGCCGCACGCGACGCCATCCCTCGCGCTTTTCCAGGATCGCCGCGAGCTGCCCCGCCACCGACTGGCTCACCTGCTCGCTCGACGCCTTGGGCTCCGCGTGCAGCGGCGCCACCGCGGCGCGCACGAGCACGATCGTCTCCGCGCTCACCCCTTTCTGCGCCGAGATGCCGAAGTCAGCGTGTACGATGCGCACCGGGAATCGGAATCGAGTTGAATGCCTTCGTCAGCTCGCGGTCGGTCGCCGCACCGAGCTGACGCACGAGGTCGTCGCGCTTCCGCGCGCGCTTTACCGCCGTCGATGCCACGGGCGTCGCGAGCGACCGGTCGAGCGGCACGTACAGATACCGCCCCTTCCACTCGTCGCTCGCCGAATCGTACCACGGCTCGGCGAGCACGGTGAACGTCCGGTCGCCGAGAGCAAGCCGCTCGCGCAGCACGACGCTGTCGCTCATTCCTTCGCGGCCGCGCCCTTCGACTTCGCCTCACAGGCCGTGCACAGCGTCACGCCCTTGAGCGTGCAGAGGAGGCAGAGAAAGGTACCGCAGTCGGCGCACGGATAGCCCTCGCTCGCGCGCTCTTCGTTGCCGCACGCGCGACACACCATCCGATCCTGCTCAACGTTGTTCTCGGGCATCATGCTCCTGGGTTCGGGAGGCCGTCGCTGGGCAGCGTCGCTCCCGATATGAACGATTCACCCCCCGGTTACGTCTCACCCTTCCGGCGCGGCGTGCGATAGAAGCTGCGGATCGAGCTGGTACTCCTTGATCTTGTTGATCAGCGTCGCGCGCGAGATGCCGAGCTCGCGCGCCGCGCGCGTCCGATTCTCGTTGTGCGCACGCAGCGTCCGCTCGATGTGCGCGCGCTCCACATCGTGCAGCGTGTGCGGCACGTGGCGCGCCGGCGACGCGCCGCCCGCACGCCGGATGTCCGGCGGCAGATGTTCCGCCGTGATCTGCTGCGAGCCGCGACCCACGATCATCGCGCGCTCGAGCACGTTGCGCAGCTCGCGAATGTTTCCCGGCCACGAGTGACGCAGCAGCTGATCGAGTGCCGCATCGGAGATCTCCGCCGGCGCATGCGGCAGCTGCTTCCGCAGCTCACCCGCAATCCTGTCGATCAGCGCGACGATGTCCTCGCGCGCCCGCGCGCGAAGCGGCGGTAGCACCACCGGCAGCACGCTCAATCGATAGTACAGATCCTCGCGGAAGCGCCCCGCCTGCACCTCCTCCACGAGATCTCTGCTCGATGTCACGACCAGACGGACGTCGACGCTCACATTCTCCACGCCGCCCACGCGCCGAAACTTCTGCGACTCGAGCAGCCGCAGCAGCTTCCCCTGCACCGGGAGGTCGAGGGCCGCGATCTCATCGAGCAGCAGCGCGCCCTTGTCCGCCACCTCGGCCAACCCCAGCCGACGCACCGGCTCCTCGCGCGTGCCGCCGAACTCGTCGCCGAACAACTCCGCATCGAGCGACCCCTCGGCCGCACCCGCGCACGTCACCTCGATGAAGGGCTTGTCCGCGCGATCGCTCATCGCATGCATCGCGTACGCCATCTGCCCCTTCGCCGTCCCCTGCTCGCCGAGCAGGAGCACGGTGGTGCGATCGCTCGACGTGAGCAGCTCGATCTGGTGCGCGAGCTCGCGCATCGCCGGCGACGTGCCGAGCAGCGCGCCGACGCCCTTGATCCCGCGCCGCTCGCGCATGTAGCGCGCGAGCTGTCGCAGCCGCGCCTTCTCGAGTCCGCGCTCCGACGCGAAGCGCAGATGATCGAGGTCCACCGGCTTCGTCAGGAAATTCTCGGCGCCACGCTGCAGCGCCTGCACCGCGAGCGGGATGTCGCCGTGCCCCGTGATCATGATGACCACGGGCTCGTCCGCGCGAATGCGATCGAGCACGTCGAAGCCGCTCATGTCCGGCAGCTGCAGGTCGAGCAGCACGAGGTCGGGACGCGTGCGGTGATAGGCCTCGATGCCATCCTCGCCGCTGTGCACGCGCACGACCTGATGCCCTGCACGTTCGAAGAAGGCGCCGAGAACCGTGGTGACTTCGGGTGTGTCGTCGATGACGAGAATCGTCGCCATTAGCGCGAGGCCGCTTGTGTCAGCAGCGCGGCCACCGTCGCGAGCGCGAACGGCTTGCCGACGAACGGGCGCCCCGCACCTTGCAGAAAGTTGCGCGCCGGCTCACTCTCGAGATCGCCGGTGGCGAAGATCACGCGCCCCGCATGATCGGGGTCGCGCTCGACGAGCTCCGTGAACAGCGATTCCGCGCCTAGCGCGTCGAGCTGCAGGTCGAGGAAGATCGCGCCGTAGGTGCGCGTCGCCAGCAGCGCGAGCGCGGCCACCGGCTCTCCCACTGCATCCGCGAAGCATCCGGAGCGGCGCAGATGGAGCTGCAGCGCCTGGCGCATTGCAGGCTCGTTGTCGACGATCAGAAAGCGACGCTGGCGCGGAATCTCCGCCCCGTATCCCGGCAGCGCGGGATACGTTGCCTCATCGCGCACCATGAGAATCGGAAGGTCGATTTCGAAGGTGGCGCCGGTGCCCTCCTCGGATTGCGCGCGCAACACGCCGCCGTGCTGGCGCACGATGCCGTGTGAGATCGCGAGACCAAGCCCGGAGCCCTCGCCCACGGGCTTCGTCGTGAAGAACGGCTCGAATATACGCTTCTGCACTTCGACGGACATGCCCTGGCCAGTATCTGACACTTCCACGATCACGCGCCCCGCGGCGGCACTCGTGCGAAGCGTGATGATGCGCTTGGGGCAATTCGCGAGCGCGTGCTCCGCGTTGACGACGAGATTGAGCAGCACCTGCTGCAGCTGGCGATCGTCGCCGTGCACGCGTGGGAGTCCCGGTGCGAGCTCCTGCTTCATCTCGATCCCCGCCGTGCGGAGCCCGTAGGTACGCAGGCGCATCGTCTGCTCGATGAGCGAGTTCATGTCGATGGGAACGCTCCGCGGCCCGGTTTTTCTCGCGAAGGTCAGCAGGTCGCGGATCACGGAGACGGCGCGATCGGCCTCGCGCTTGATCATCTGCGCGGCCTCGAGCTGGTCAGGCGTGAGGCGCTCCTCCTGCAGCAGCTGCGCGAAGGCGGAGATGCCGGTGAGCGGATTGTTCACCTCGTGCGCCACGCCCGCGACCAGCTCGCCGAGCGCGACGAGCTTCTCCGATTGCCGCAACTGCTCGGCGACGCGGCGCTCTTCGGTCATGTCGCGCGTGCTGATGACGCTGGCGGTGATCTCGCCTTCGTCGTTGACGATGTTGTTAATGCTCAGCCACGCCGGAAACTCCGATCCATTCTTGCGCTGCAGGAGGAGCTCTCCTGACCACGAGCCGGATGCGGCGAGATCTTCGCGGGGTGCTTCGCGTGTCTGGTCGTGCGCGCGCACCGTCGGAAGCACCGTGAGCACGTGCGAGGGGAGACCGATGAGCTCATCGCGCGTGTAGCCGTACTCGCGAAGGGCTGCGCCGTTGGCGTAGAGCACGATCTCGTCGCGCGAGCGGATGAGCACCGGCTGATCCATCGCCTCGAGCGCGACGGCGAGTGCGCGGGAGCGCTCGTTGGCGGCGCGCTCCGCCACCGATGCGTGCGCACGCGCGATCGCGGTGCCGGCCTGGCGCGCGATCAGCATCACGATGTCGACGACTTCCATGTCGTAGGCGTTCGGCAGCTGCGACTGGGCCTGCAGCACGCCAAGTACCTGTTCGCCGTTCACGATGGGAACGCTGAGCACGACCGTCATGCCGGGGTGCGTGGCAGCGGAGTCGGGAGCATCGGTGAGGGCGGAGACATTGGGCTCGCCCGTCTGAAAGGCAGCGACGAGGCTGTTGTTGGGTACCGAGCCGCGCGCGATCGGGACGCACGCCGAGCCGTCCGGACTTCCCTCGAGGCCATTCTTGACGACGTACTCGGGGACGAGCACATCGCGATGTGCGTCGTGGCGCATGAGCACGAAGCACGGCGCGTCGACGATCGACGCGACGGCGCGATAGCTCTCGGCGTAGACATCGGAGAGCGAGACGGCGGCGGAGATCGCCTGCTGCACTTTGGCGACGGCGGCGAGGCGCTGCGCGCGCTGCTCGACGCGCTCGAGGAGGAGCGCGTTGCGCAGCGCGAGGGCGCAGTGGCTGCCGAAGTCGATGAGCAGCGTGCGCTGGTCCTCGTCGAAGGTCTGCGGGGTGAGGTAGCGGAGAATCAGCAATCCCTGGAGGCGCCCTTCGACGGCGAGCGGGAGGCAGGCCATCGAGACGACGCCGGCCTTCTGTACGAGCGCGAGCATCTCCTTGTCCTTGATCTCATCCAGCTCGTGGAGAAAGAGCGGAACGCCGGTCCTCATCGTGTCGCCACGACTGCCCTGCCAGAAATTGACGAGCGCGCGCGGAGCGATTTCCATGGCGGCGCCGGAGGAGAGGGCGCAGGTGACGGCGCCTCCGGTGGCGGCCGCCTGGTAGAGCGCGACGCCGTCCGCGTCGAGCGCGGTGGACGCGATCCGCTCGATGTCCGCGTAGATCTCGCGTGGGGTGACGTGCATCGCGAGACTGCGCGCGGAGCTGGCGAGAATGCTCGCGTGCTCCATCGCGCGCACCGACTGCCGGTAGAGGCGCGCGTTGTCGATCGCGATCGCTGCGTGATTGGCGAGGGCGAGCAGGAGCTCTTCGTCGTGCGAATCGAAGCGGCGCTCGGGGACATCGAAGACGCTGATCGCGCCGATGACGAGGCCGTTCGCGAGGCAGGGAACGGCGACGATGTTTCCGGCCTCCGGAGCATCGCGGCGGCGCTCCCACAGTGGGTGCGCGCCGCTCGATGAAATGCTGCCGAATGCGTCGGTGGCCGTGACCGCGAGGTCGCCGGGATCGCCGTGCGTGGCGGCTATGACCATCGAGCCATCCTCGACTAGGCCGAGACGCGCGCCGCGCGCGTGCAGGAGCTCGGCGGCGTGGCGCACGATGAGTGCGAAGACGCGGTCGAGCTCGAGCGACTGGTTGATGCGCTGGACGATCTCCGCGAGTGCGCGCGCTTCACGCGCGCTCTGCTCGGAGCTCATGAGCGCACTCTCGGACATCGCTGGCGTCAACGCAGAATCGGCATCGCTAGGAGAAGGAGAGCGGGGCCGCATATTCCTCAGCAATTCTGATCACAGTGGGAGACATCCGCACGCGTGCCGGTGGTGCGCAAGGTCTTCCAGGAGGACGACCTCTTTTGTTTACCTGTAACCGTCGCTGATTATGAATCGCTAATCCTCGACGAACTCGATCTTCACCGGTTTGTCGATGAGTCCACGCTCGACACCTCGCTCGAGCAGTGTGCGCACGGCTGCGCGACCACGATCGCCGTAGTCGAGCGTCCAGTCATTCACATACATACCGACGAAGGTATCAGCCTTGCCGCGATCGAGGCCGCGCGAGAACTGCATCGCGTGGTCGAGCGCCTTCACGCGGTGCTCGAGCCCGTACGCGATGCTCGCGCGCAGATGGCGCGACACCGTGCGAATGAGATCCTCGCCCATGTCCTTGCGCACGACGTTGCCGCCGAGTGGGAGGGGAAGACCGGTTTCCTGAAACCACCACTCGCCCATGTCGGCGATGAGATGCAATCCGCGGTCGCCGAAGGTGAGCTGTCCCTCGTGGATGAGAAGGCCGGCGTCGACGTCGCCGTTCACGACGGCATCCTCGATCTCATCGAAGGGGGTCATCACCGCTTCGAAATCGGGCTCGTAGAGCTGCATCGCGAGATAGGCGGTAGTGAGCGGGCCCGGAATCGCTATCCGCTTGCCGCGCAGCTGGGCCTTGGACATGGGCGTGCGCGCGACGAGGCGCGGGCCATAGCGGTCGCCCATCGATGAGCCGTGCGGGAGCAGGGCGTAACGGTCGGTGAGATAGGCGTACGCGTGAATCGAGACGGCGGTGACTTCGAGCTCCGCCTTCAGCGCGCGCTGGTTGAGTGACTCGATGTCCTGCAGCTCGTGCACGTAGCGCAGGTCGCCCGTGTCGATCTTTCCCTCGGCGAGCGCGTAGAACATGAAGGCGTCGTCGGAGTCGGGGCTGTGGGCGACGTGAATCGTTCTGATCGGCATGTGGCGGGCTAAGGTGTCAGGCGTGCGCGGGTGCTACTTGCCCGCGAGCGCGTCTCGAATGTCGGCGCTGTGTCGGTCGTACTCGGGGAGCTTCTTCGCGAGCTCGGACTTCTGCGCGGAGCGGAGCTTCGTGCGATACGCGGTTACGCCGGCGCTGTCGCCGCTGGCGCGCGCGACCTGCATCGCGAGCACGAGGCCGAGGAGGTGCGTCGGCTGCGCGGCGAGGATGCTGTCGGCTTCGATCTTCGCGGCGGGGAGCGCGCCGGCGACTTCGGCGATCCGTCCCATGTCGAAGCGTACTTCGGCGTCGGGACTTGGGATCATCTGATAGGCGGCGATCGCCATCGGAGCGAAGAATTGAACGCTGTCCTTCTTTCCTTCGGTATCGAGGCGCATGATGCGATCGAAGAGTCGATCGGCGCGCTCGCGCGGGGACATGCCGGAGATGTCGGGTGCGCGCGGGCCGGCTGCGCCGGCATCGGGTGCCGGGCCGCCCTCGGCGTCGCCGCCTTGCGGAGCGCCTTGCGACTGCGCTTGTGCCTTCGCGGCGTCGACGGGAGGCGTCGAGCGGAAGCGTTGGCCCGCGAGCAGCGCCACGAAGGCAACGAGCGCAATGCCGGCGATCGCCCAGGGAAGTGTGGTCGAGCCGTCACCGGAGTGTGAGCCGCCGGACGCGCCGGCGGCGTTGCCGCAGCGATGGCAGAACTTCGCGCCCGGCGTGAGGATCGTAGCGCAGGCGGCGCAGCGCGCGCCGGCCAGGGGCGAGCCGCAGTTCGAGCAGAAGTGTCCGGTGGCGGGCTCGCCGCAGCTCGGACAGTTGGCTTGTGCGCCCGTGGACGGAGCGCTGGCAGGAGGAACGGTCATCCTGTGGAATCTACTTTGAGTTGAAGCGCGCCGCCGGAGAGCGATATTTCGGGGTCCGTACCTTCCCGCACCAATAGCCGCTGATGCCCGACAACTCACCCGCCCTCCAGATCTTGCGCGTCGATCCGCGCGAGCCGGAAGCCGCCGCGCTCATCAGCGCGATGACGGCCGAGATCACGGCAATCTATGATCACAAGATCGATGGCGCGGGGAACTTCAAGCCGGAGGATGTGCTCGTTCCCGGCAGCGGATTCGTAGTGGGACGCGTGGGTGGGCGCGCGGTCGCGTGTGGCGCGTTCCGACCCCTCTCGCCGGAGATCGCGGAGATCGCGGAGATCAAGCGGATGTTCGTGGATCGCGAGCATCGCGGAAGGGGATATTCCGCGGCGATTTTGAGGGCGCTGGAGCGCATGGCGGGCGAATGCGGCTACACGACGGTGTGGCTGGAGACGCGGCCGCTGCAGACCGCCGCGATCGCGCTTTACGAGAAGGGTGGCTACGTGCGCATTTCGAACTACGGGATGTACGTGGGGAAGGGGGAGTGCCTCTGCTACGGGAAGGAGCTCTAGCGCGGCGTCCTCGGCATGCGCGCCGTAACGCCGCGATGCGAGTCGGACGGGGTGCTGTCGCTCGCGCTCATGGATTTGTTCGCCGCGATCCCCGCCGCCGCATCGCGCTCCGCGAGCAGCTTGGCGACCACCTTGTCCTGCTCGTCGTAGCGCCCTTCGCCGAAGTTGTAGAAGCGCAGCTTGCCGGTCGCGTCCGCGAAATACGCAGCGGGCCAGTATTGATTGTGAAAGGCGTTCCAGATCCTGTTGTCGTTGTCGATGACGACGGGATAGGTGATGCCAAGCCGCTTCACCGCATCGCGCACGTTCTCCTGCACGCGCTCGGGTCCGAGCTCGGGCGTGTGGACGCCGACCACCACGAAGCCGCGGTTCTTGTACTTGGCGTAGAGATCCTTCACGTGCGGGAGCGCATTAAGGCAGTTGTAGCACATGAACGCCCAGAACTCGACGAGCACGACCTTTCCCCTGAGCGACTTCGCCGAGAGCTCGCCGGAGTTGATCCACTCGGTGCCGCCATCGAAGCTGGGGAGGTCGCCGTCGAGCTCGTCGAGATGGATCGCAGACGCGAGCGCATCTTCCTCGGCCGCGAACTCATCGAGCGACATTCCCGGCGGATGCGGCCGCACGCTCGCCGGTGTCAGCCTCGTGACGAGCAGCTCCTCGGCGCTCGCGGTTTTCACGAGGCCGCCCTTCGCAAAGAGCAGTTGATCGAAGCCGAAAAAGATCGCGATGACGGTGACGAGCGTCGCGACGCCGAGCACACGGCGCACGGCGACGTCGGTAGCGCCCGCGCGTTTGACGCGCGCGAGGAGCCGTGTTCCGAGCGAGATGACAGCGGCGAGCGACATGGCGGCTCCGAGCGCAAAGGTGAGAAAGAGCAACGCGGCGTGCGGCGCGACTGTGAGCGCAGCCGCCGCGATGAGTACTCCGAGGATTGGACCGGCGCACGGGGCCCAGAGCAGCCCGAGCGCCATCCCCACGAGGATGTTACGCAGCGGGGTGGCCGGCCCGCTCGCGTGCGCGGCGCTCATCATCGCGGCGCCCGCGCGGGTGACGGGGCGAGCGACCAACTCTGCTGCGCGCGAGGAGAGGAGCGTGACGCCGATGATCGCGAACAGCACGAGCGCGATATCGCGTCCAACGACGTTCGCGACGACGAGCCAGTGTGCGGTTGCCGTGGCGATGAGCGCTGCGGCGGTGAACGCGAGCGCGAGGCCCACGAGCATCGGAGCGATCTCGCGCGCGAAGCTGCGCCCAGTGCGAGCGAACACCAACGGAATCATGGGGAGGATACACGGGCTCAGGATCGTGAGCACGCCACCGAGATATGCGAGCAGCAGAATTCTCACGCGTGTCTCACGTGCGACGGTGGTGCAGAGTTCCGGACGAGCCTACGCATAACATGCATCTATACGCACGATACCGGGGAATGGACGCATGGGATAATGAAAAGCCCGGCGCTGGCGGCGCCGGGCTCTCTCTCGTGGGACACTCGTCCGGGAATTCCGGCGGCTACTTGGACTACTAGTGGGCGGTGCTCGCCGAACGGGTTGCGGTGTGCTCGGGAGCGCCGGCGGCGAGCGAGCGTGCCGAGCTCGAGATCACGCCGGTGAGACGCTGGCCATCGAGCCGCTCAGTCGGCCGGACGCCGATATAGGCGGCCAGGGTTGGAGCGATGTCTACCGTGCGAGCGGAGTACTGCAGCGTTTTGGGAGCGATGCGCGGGCCCATGAAGGCGATCGGCACTCGGACGTCGTCATCATTGAGAGTCCCGTGCTCCGCGGACAGCTTGCCGGACGACCAGACGAAGTTCGGCTTCGCAACGACGCACACGAGCCAGCCCACGTCCGCCGGAACGGCATTCCGCCAGCGTATGGCGTCGACATCGCGCCCACTCGCGCGAGTCAGCGTTCGCGGCGTGTAGATGCGCTCGATGCCGCTTCTGCCCCGGAGCCGCGCCGCGACCGCGTTCGCCAGGCTATCAATGTCGAGGCCGCGCGCGCGCAACGCCGCAGTATCCGCGGCCAGTAGCCCATTCCCGAAGTCGATCCCGAAGTCCGCATGGTACCGCGCGGTGAGCTCCGCGGACATCGTGCGGGCAACATCATCCAGCGAGATGCGGCCGGCCGTGACGTGCTGGACGGAGGCGAGATATTCGGGGAAGGACGTCACGCCGTGATCCGAGGTCAGCGCAAGCACGATGCGATTCTCCGGCACGAGCGCGCCGAGCGAGTCGAGAAAAACGCCAAGCCACTTGTCGAGGTGCAGAAGATGGTCGTGCATCTCGCGCGAATCCGGACCGTACGCGTGGCCGACGGCGTCCGTAGTCGACAGCGAGATCGAGAGCAAATCCGTGGCGCTGCCGTTGCCGAGGGAGAGCGACCGCACGCCATCGAGTGCGAAGGCGAGCGTCAGCGAATCCATCCACGGGAAGCTCGAGAGCTGAGCGCGCACTTCTTTCGCGGTGGCCGGAAAGGCGTGCGGAAAGGTGAAGTCACTTCCACCGTGCTCGAAGGGCATCGAGTCCGGCTCCGCGTAGTCACCCTCCGGACGGAGTAGCTCCCACTTCGTTCCGGCGAGCGCATCCGGGCCGTGTCGCGCATTGAAATCGCTCACCCATCCCGGGAGCGTGTCGGCGTAATAGTGGCTCGTCGTAAAGCCACCGCCGGAATACCAGAAAACGGCGCCCAGCGCTCTTCCGACGGGAAGGATTGCCCCGCGATCCTTGCGTGAGACGGATAGCACTCGCGAATTGGGATTCTTCGCGAGCATCCAATCGAAAAGTGTAGTC
>PLMM01000361.1 GCA_003142495.1 Gemmatimonadota bacterium
CCGCCCACGTTGTGGTGCGTCTTGATCGTCACCGACGGCCCGCCATGCGGCGCCGCCGACTCGATCACATCCGGATAGAGCGTTCCCTGCACCAGGAACTTCGCGTCGTGCCCTGCCGCCGCGGCCGCGTCCTCGAACACATCGATGAACGTGTGGCCGATGCGCCGCCGCTTTTCCTCCGGATCCTCGATCCCCGCGAGCGCCGCGAGAAAGCGCTCGGAGGCGTCGATGGTGATCAGCTCGATGCCGAGATGCGCGCGAAACGTTTTCTCCACCTGCTCCCGCTCGTGCAGCCGCAGCAAGCCATGATCGACGAAGATGCACGTGAGCTGCGAGCCGATCGCCTTGTGCACGAGCGCCGCCGCCACCGATGAGTCGACGCCGCCCGACAGCCCGCAGATCACCTTCGCATCGCCGACCATCTCCTTGATCTTCGCGACCTCTTCCTCGATGTACGCGCCGGTCGTCCACGACGGCACCGCCTTGCACACGCCGAAGAGAAAGTTCTCGATCAACTCCCCGCCCCGCGGCGTATGCACCACCTCGGGGTGGAACTGCACGCCGAAAATCGGGCGCTTGCGATCGCGGAAGGCGCCGATATGCGAGTTCGCGCTGTGCGCGAGCACCTCGAAGCCCGGCGGCACGACCTTCACCTGATCGCCGTGACTCATCCATACCGGCGTGCGCTCGCCCTTGGCGAAGCCATCGAAGAGCGTATCGCTGTCATCGATGATGAGCTCCGCGCGCCCATACTCGCGCCGATCTGCCGGCGCGATCTCCCCGCCCAACAGATGCACAATGAGATTCATTCCGTAGCACACGCCGAGCGTGGGCGCGTAGTCGAGCACCTGCCTTGGCACCGTCGGCGCGCCCTCGTCGTACACCGAATTCGGCCCGCCGCTCAGAATGATCCCCGTCGGATTCCATGCGCGTATCCATTCCGCAGTGCGTGTTGGCGGATGGATCTCCGAGTACACGCCCGCCTCGCGCACCCGCCGCGCGATCAGCTGCGTGAACTGCGATCCGAAATCCAGAATCAGAATACGACTCGCCATCCCTGCGCCTATCGCTTCCACTCGGCCTCATCGAGCGTGAGAAAGTCGACCTTGAGTGTCTCGAGATCCAGAATCGCCGCCGTCGGCACGCCGAAAAGCCAGCCGCACGCCTCGCCAGGGTTGAGCAGCAGCGTCGACCCCGAGATGCGCGACTGCCTGATGTGCGAGCATCCGTGGATCACCACGGCGTGCGCATCGACCGATCGCTCCGCCACATCGCTCAGGTCGTGAATGAGCAGCAGCCGCACCCCCGAGACGTCCACCGAGTGCGGCGAGTCGTAGAGCTCCGTGGCCATTCCCTTCGACGCCTCCGCCAACAGTCCCTGATGATCGCCGTCATTGCGGCCGAAGACACCGGCGAACGGCAGATCGGCGGCCAGCAGCGGCGAAAGCGAGAACGGCGAGCAGTGATCGCCGGCGTGCAGCACCATCCCGACACCCGCCTCGCGAAAGAGCTTCGCGAACTCGGCGATCGCGGGGACACGATCGTGAGAATCCGAAAGGACTCCGACACGCATCAGTCTGTTCTCCAGTCGAGATGTTGAGGCTCGAGCCGCACGAGATCCTCATAGTTCTCACGCCGAGTGACTACCGCAAAGCGATCGCCATCCACGAGCACCTCGGCCACGCGCGGGCGCGAGTTGTAGTTGAATGACATCACATATCCATACGCGCCGGTGGTGCGCACGACGATCAGATCGCCGGCTTCGACATCTTCGACTTCGCGATCGAGCGCGAAGAAGTCGCCGCTCTCGCACACCGGACCGACGACGTCGACGATCGAGCGCTCGTCGCGCGCCTGCACCGCCTCCACGGCGTGATACGCGTCGTAGTGCGACGGGCGCACGAGGTCGTTCATCCCCGCGTCGGTGATGATGTATTCCTTGACTCCCGCTTTCTTGCGATGCATCACGCGCGCGAGGAGCACGCCGGCGTTCCCGACGATGAAACGCCCCGGCTCGACGATGAGCGACAGTCCGGACTTCGCGATCTTCGGCAGCAGCGCCGCCGCGAGGGCGTCGAGATCCATCGGCAGTTCATCGTCGTACGACACCGCGAAGCCGCCTCCGATGTCGAGATAGCGAATCTCGGTGGCGCCGATGGCACGCATCTGCTCGTGGAGCTCGAGCAGCCGCACGAGCCCATCGCGATACGGCTCGAGCTGGAACACCTGCGACCCGATGTGCATGTCGAGCCCGCGCAGCGCGATGTTCGGCATCGCGAGCGCGAGACGCCCGGCCTCGAGCGCCTCGTCGAACGGAATGCCGAACTTGTTGCCGCGCTCACCCGTGCGAGTGTAGTGATGCGGCGTATCGACCTTCACCTCCGGATTCACCCGCAGTGCAACCGGCGCGCGCATTCCCATCTCGCCGGCGATCTCGTTCAGCTGGTCGAGCTCGAAGATCGACTCGACGTTGAACATGAGAATGCCGGCCGAAAGCGCCTCTCTCAATTCCTGCGGCGACTTCCCTACTCCGCTGAACACGAGCGAATCGGAGCTGAAGCCGGCCTGCTGGGCACGATAGAGCTCGCCGCCCGAAACGATGTCGACGCCCGCCCCTCGCTCCTGCAGCACGCGCAGCACGGCGAGATTCGAGTTCGCCTTCATGCTATAGTGCAGGCGATGCGGCACGGGCGAGAGTGCCTTGTCGAGCGCGTCGTATTGATCGCGAATTGCACGCGTGCTGTAGACGTACGCCGGCGTCCCGACCGCAGCGGCGATCGCCTCGAGCGACACTCCCTCGCAGACGAGCTCTCCGCTCGCCGTGCGAGTGAATCCCGAGGGGGTCAGTACGCCTTGGCCCACAACGCCTCGACGGTAGAGGGGTTTCCGCACTTGAGGCACTTGGTCGCGGGCTCGGACGAACGAAACTCCTCGTCGGGGAGCACACGAATCGTCGCCTTCGTCGCTTCCTTGATCTGGCGCTCGCACTCCTCGCTGCCGCACCATCCCGCGTAGACGAACGCGCCCTCGCCCTCCATCACTTCGGTGAAGCGCGCCCACGTGATGTCGCCGCGAATGCTGTTCGCCTCGCGCCGGTCGCGCGCAGCCGTGAGCATGTCGTCCTGAATCTTCTCGAGCAGCACCTCGGCGTCCTCGCCCACGGTGTCGAGCGACACCGTCTGCTTGGCGCCCGTATCGCGGCGCACGAGCACGCACTGGTTCGCATCCACGTCGCGCGGACCGAGTTCGAGGCGCAGCGGCACCCCGCGCAGCTCCCAGTCGTAGTACTTCGCGCCCGGCTTCATGTTGTCGCGCGTATCGAGATGCACGCGCAGGCGATTCGGCTCACGACGCTCCCATTCACCGAGCGACGTTTTGAGCTTCTTCGCCGACTCGAACACGCGCGCCTTGTCTTCGTCCGTTCGCCAGATCGGCACGATCACGATCTCGATCGGTGCGAGCAGCGGCGGCACGCGCAGCCCCTTGTCGTCGCCGTGCGTCATCACGAGCCCGCCGATCAGCCTCGTCGACACGCCCCAGCTCGTGTTCCACGCGAAGGCCTCGTCGCCGGCCTCCGTCTGGAACTTCAGCTCGAACACCTTCGAGAAATTCTGTCCGAGGTTGTGCGACGTGCCCGCCTGCAGGGCCTTGTTGTCCTGCATCTGAGCCTCGCACGAGTACGTGCGCAGCGCGCCGGCGAAGCGCTCGGAGTTCGTCTTCTGCCCAGTGATCACGGGCATCGCCATGTACCCTTCCATGAAGTCGCGATAGATGCCGACCATGCGCCGCGTCTCCTCCTCGGCCTCATCGTGCGTGGCGTGCGCCGTGTGCCCCTCCTGCCAGAGAAACTCGAGCGTGCGCAGGAAGAGTCGCGTGCGCATCTCCCAGCGCACGACGTTCGCCCACTGGTTGATGAGCAATGGAAGATCGCGATAGCTCTGCACCCACTTGGCGAACATCGCGTAGATGATGGTCTCCGACGTCGGCCGGATGACGAGCGGCTCCTCGAGCTCCTTCCCACCACCGTGCGTCACGACGGCGAGCTCCGGCGCGAAGCCCTCCACGTGTTCGGCCTCCTTGCTCAGGAAGCTCTGCGGAATGAGCAGCGGGAAGTACGCATTGCGATGACCCGTCGCCTTGAACATGTCATCGAGCGTGCGCTGCATGCGCTCCCAAATCCCGTAGCCATCGGGACGAATGACCATGCATCCGCGCACGGGCGAGTAATCCGCGAGCTCCGCGCGCAGCACTACCTCGTTGTACCATGCGCTGAAGTCCGCCTTGCGCGTGGTCAGCTTCTTGTCGTCAGCCATTGATTCCGTGTCCAGTGATCCTGCGCATGCTCGTGCTCGTGCTCATGCCTGCTCCAGCCAGTCGTCGAGCTGCACGCGAAGCTCGACCTTCTCATCCTTCCTTCGCAGCATCGCCTCGTTCGCCGAGAGCTCGGGAGTGGCGATCACGAGCGTCTGCTTCGCGCCCGCCGCGTACGCCGCCTTGAGCTGCCGCGCGAGCTTCTGGCTGCCGAGCGCGTATTCGACGCTCCGCCCACGCGCGCGAATCATCGACGCGACGCGCATCGCATCCTCGACCGTCCCCGAATCGCCATAGGCAACCCACACATCCACCTCCGGCTCCGCCGAGGGCATCTTCCCGCGCGCGCGCAGCAGCTCGCCGAGCACGACGTCGCCCATGCCGAAGCCGAGTGCCGGAAGGCTCACGCCGCCCAGCGACTCGAGCAGCGTGTCGTAGCGCCCGCCGCCGCAGATGGCGCGCAGCTCACCCTTCGCGTCGAACAGCTCGAAAACGATCCCCGTGTAGTACGCGAGTCCGCGCACGATCGAGAGATCGAGCTTCACCCACTCGCGCACGCCGAGCGATTCGAGGTGATCGAGATAGCTGCGCAATGCGTCCCACTCCGCCATCGCACCGGCGGCTTGCACGAGCTGCGTGAACGCCTCCTCATCGGCCGTGGCGCCCGCGAGCTCGAACAGCTGCGCGCTCGTCGCAGCGCTGACGCCGGCCGCGGCGAGTCGCTGCGCGAGCACCTCGCGCGGATCGCGATCGAGCTTGTCGAGCGCCGCGTACGCCGCCGGAAGTTGCGCCTCCGTGATCCCGATGCCGCGCAGTAGCGCGTTGAGCAGCCGCCGGTCCGACACGCGCGCCACGACATCCTCGCTCGTCAGCCCGAACGCGCGCATCACGTCAATCGCAGCGGCGAGCAGCTCGGCGTCGGCGCTCACATCGGCCTCGCCGATGATGTCCATGTTCAGCTGGAAGTGCTCGCGCAGCCTGCCGCGCTGCGCTCGTTCGTAGCGGAAGAGTTGCGGAATCGAGAACCAGCGCACGGGCTTCCGCATCGCGTTCGCGCGCGCGGCGACCATGCGCGCGAGCGTCGGCGTCATCTCGGGACGCAGCGCGATCTCGCGCCCGCCCTTGTCGGTGAAGTTGTAGAGCTGGTCCACGATCTCGGCGCCACTCTTCTTCGTGTATAGATCGAGTGGCTCGAGCGGCGGCCCGTCATATTCCACGAAGCCGTAGCGGCGCGCGACATCGCGCCAGCCCCGGAAGATGTACGACCGCTCTGCGAGCTCCGTGGGATAGAAGTCGCGAAACCCTGGTAACGCGCCGGGGGACATCAAAGAAATCTACGCCATCAGCGGAGACACCTGCAAGCGCGCCATGGCGTCGCCTACAGTGTGAAACGAGCCCGTGATCAGCGTGGTGCCGCTCCCCGTGCGCGCGTCCGCCAGCGCGCGATCGAAGTCCGCCACCGCGGTCGCGCGCCATCCGTTCGACACCGCGAAGTCGAGCGCCTCCGCCAGCGTCCACGACCGATCGGCAGGCACGCTTGGCGGCGACGCCAATACGAAGCGATCGACCATCGGCGCGAGCGTCGTCATCATCGCCTGCCAGTCCTTGTCTCGGAGCGCCGTCATGAGACAGGTGAGCGGGCGAGCCGGTTTCACCGATTGCAGTGTCTCGCACAGCACCGCACACCCCGCCGGATTGTGCGCGACATCGAAGATGATCGAACCGACGCTCTGGAAGCGCCCCGCGATCCTGACGTTGTCGAGCGACGCCTGCGGATCGATCGCGGCCAAGGCGTACGGAGCTCCTGCACTCTCGATCATCGAGAGCGCCGTCGCCGCGTTCAACGCCTGATAACGTCCGATCAACGGCGTGCGCAACCGGCGCGTGCCTCGCTCCGTCGTGAGCGTGAAGCGCGTGCCGTCGAGCGCCACCGAGATGTCCGCCACCTTCCACTCGTCCGCAACCGGGCGCACGGGCGACGCTCCCGCCTCGCGCGCAAGCTCCGTGAGAAAGGCGCGCAGCTTCGGATCGCTCTCGCCAATCACCGCCGGCACGCCCCGCTTGAAAATCCCCGCCTTCTCGCGCGCGATCAGCTCCAGCGTATCGCCCAAGTACTGCACGTGATCGATGCCGATCGACGATACTCCAGCGGCAACAGGAGTGATCACGTTCGTGCTGTCGAGCCGGCCGCCGAGCCCCACCTCGATCACCGAGACGTCCACCTTCTCCCGCACGAAGTGATCGAAGGCCATCGCCGTCGTCGCCTCGAAGAACGTCGCGCCGAGCCGCTCGACGTCGGGGGTCCATCGCTCAATGAAAGCGACGACGTCCTCTTCGCTGATCGGCACGCCGTTCACAGCGATGCGCTCGCGGAAATCGATGAGGTGCGGCGACGTGTACTTGCCGACGCGCAGCCCCTGCCCGCGCAGCAGCGCCTCGAGCGTGCTGATGACGCTCCCCTTCCCGTTCGTACCCGCCACGTGAAACGCCGGCACGCGCGCCTGCGGATCGCCGAGCAGCGACAGGAGCTCGCTCGTGCGCTCGAGTCCCATCTTCCATCCGCCCGTGACTCGCGCGAAGAGATAGTCCAGCTTGATCGCGTAGCGGGACGTTCCGGACGGCTCGTTCATTCGCGTGAAGCTACCACCATCTCACGCGGCCGGCGCGCCGCGTAGAACACGTCGATCAGGGGGACACCCAGCTCGTCGCGGCCGGCTGCCCGCTCATGTGACGCAGCAGTCCGCCAACGGAGCTCTTCAGGTCGCGGCGGTGCGATACGACGTCGAGCATCCCATGATCCAGCAGGAACTCTGCCGTCTGGAATCCCTCGGGAAGATCCTGCCCGATCGTCTGCTTGATCACGCGCGGCCCCGCGAAGCCGATCACCGCGCCAGGCTCGGCCACGATCGCGTCGCCGAGCATCGCAAAGCTCGCACTCACGCCGCCCGTCGTCGGATTCGTCAAAATCGACACGTACGGAATCCGACGCTCGGCCAGCTGCGCGAGAAGCGCCGAGGTCTTCGCCATCTGCATGAGCGAGAGGACGCCCTCCTGCATGCGCGCGCCGCCCGACGCGGAGATCAGCACGAGCGGATACTTTCGCTCGAGCGAGCGCTGCCCGAGGCGGGCGATCTTCGCGCCGACGACGGAGCCCATGGAGCCACCCATGAACGCGAAGTCCATCACGCCGAGATTGATGGGCATGCCACCGAGATTCCCGGATACGGACATGAGCGCATCGTAGTCGCCCGCGTTCGCGAGGGCTTTCTTGAGTCGCGCGGGATACTCGGGAAAACACAGCGGATCGACCGATCGAATGTCTACATCGAGCTCGTCATAACTGTTGTCATCGAGCAACAGATTGACGTAATCCACCGCACGAATGCGACGGTGAAAGTCGCAGTTCGGGCAGACGTTGAGATTGCGGATGAACTTCTCTCGGAGATCCGTGTGCCCGCACGCCTCGCACTTCTCCCAGGCATCGGGCGGAATCTCTAATTTTTCGCGTCGCGGCTGCCGAGGCTTCCGCTCTTTACGAAACCAGGCCATTCGGGAAATCTGGCCGATTGGTCAGCTTCGGGCAAGCTGGACAGTAGCTCCAAAACAGCACGCGCGAGCTAGATCGCGAGCTCTCCCACACGACCGCCTCGCCCTTCGCTCGAGATGCGCATCATGAGCCCGATCGCGAGCCAACACGCGAGCATGAACGATCCGCCGTAGCTGAAAAACGGAAGCGGGATTCCGGTGATCGGCATGAGGTTCAACGTCATTCCGACATTCACGATGACGTGCACGAGCCAGCTCGCCGCGAGCCCGAAGGCGACGAGGCTTCCGAACGAATCGTTCGCGTTCGACGCCGTGCGCACCGCGCGCAGCACGAGGAAGAGGAAGAGCGAGAGCGCGACGGTCACGCCGAGCAGCCCGAGCTCCTCGCCGACGACGGCGAAGATGAAGTCGGTGTGCTGTTCGGGGAGAAAGGCGAGGCGCTTCTGCGTGCCGCCGAGGAATCCCTTTCCGATCCATCCGCCGGATCCGATCGCGACCTGCGACTGGATGACGTGCCATCCGGAGTTGCGTGGATCGATCGACGGATCGAGAAAGACCTGCAAGCGATGCCGCTGGTAGGGAGCGAGGCGCTCCCAGAGAATCGGCGCAAGCACGCCCATGAAGACGTTCGCGAGCATCAGCGTCACGCCCTCCCACATGTACGGGCGATACCAGAGCACGAGCGCGAGCAGCGCGAGGAACCACGCGCCCCAGAGGCTCGTGTTGAACGCGAGCACGAGGCTCACGGCCGGCGATGCGATTAGCACGAGCAGCGGCAGTGGAACACCGGACCAGAAGAGCATCGCGAAGAAGATGCCGATGAACACCATACCGCTCCCGAGGTCGGGCTGCAGCATGATGAGCAGCCACGGGATGCCGACGACGACCGCCGGCTTCCAGAGCTCGAGGAGCGATCGCGGAGCCTCGCGCCGCGCCCCGAGCTCTCGCGCGAGCATCAGGATCACCGCCACCTTCGCCAGCTCAGCCGGCTGCCCGAGTCGATGTCCCGCGATCACGAGCCAGCTCTTCGAGCTCGCGGCATCGCCCGCGCCACCGCCGAACTTGAGAAGGCCGAGCAGGAGCAGACAGGTGACGATGTACACCGGAAGCGCAGCCCACTCGAAGAATCGCACCGATGCTCGGCTCACGCCGTACGCGAGCACCATGGAGAGAATCACCCAGCGAATCTGAGCCACCCACGCATGCGTCGCGACCGTCGGAACGTCGGTCTGTCCCGCGGAATACACCATCGCGACGCCGTACCCCGAGAGCAGGAGGGCCACGAGAATCAGCGGATAGTCGGCGACGACGCGGCGCATCAGCCGTCGGTGTTGATGAGGGTAGTCGGCTCCACGTGCAAATACGATTGAATGATCTTCGAGGCAATTCGCGCGGCGCGCGTACCGTGTCCGCCGAACTCCAGCATCACGGCCACCACGATCTTCGGGTCACCGGCCGGTGACCCGAAGATCGTGGTGGCCGTGATGCTGGAGTTCGGCGGACACGGTACGCGCGCCGCGCGAATTGCCTCGAAGATCATTCAATCGTATTTGCACGTGGAGCCGAC
>PLMM01000346.1 GCA_003142495.1 Gemmatimonadota bacterium
GCCGTTGTACGCATAGGCGTCGGTCACGTGGCCCGGCAGCAGGGCGAGCCGGGCGGGCGCCGCGACGAGGTTCACCTCCACCGTTCCGGGAACGGTCGAGATGTTCTTCAGCACGGGCGGCATGACCAGCGTGTCCTCGAGCACCGCTGCGGAGGTTCCGGGACCGGGCCGATGTATTGGAGATGCGAACGCGCCGAGGAAGGCCGATGACGAGAGTATCGTCAGAAGCGTGGGCGTGAAGCGAAGACGGAGGGTTCGATGCTGCGACCACATCGTATCTGCCCTCCGAAGAACACAGCCGGCGTAGCGAATCACCAAATAGCCTCTTCACGGCTGGGGGAAAGGCTGCGCCGACGCGTGGCGCTGGGAACTCGCCGCGGAGTATAGCCTCGCAGCGGTTCTATGGTGAGAGGTGCGCCCAAATCCTGGCGCGGTGTTGTGACTGATGGGCCAGCGAGGCGTTGAACCTCGGACCTCCGCTTATCAGACCAATAACGTATCGCCTTCAAGTCCGGCAAAATCACGGATTACATAGACAATCCGCGCGATTTGTCCGGCGGGCTTGAGGGGCGAGGGCGGCGGGAAACGGCACGCGCATGTTTTCTACGAGCACCTTCTTCGCTTGCTCCGGTTGCCACGGCTCTCAGATCTGGCGTGCGCGGCCGAACACTAGGCCCTTCTTAGCCACGGTCTGTTCGAGGTCGTGAACCTTCCTCACGCCTAAGTGATTGGCCTCGACGGTGGCCTGCAAGTCGGACGCGGTCTCGCTCGGTGTCTTGCTCGGTGTCTCGTTCGTGGATACGTAAACAGCATCGGCTTTTCGCCTATTGATGCCGGTTCACTTCACAGTCGACTTGTGAACGCAGGCTTATTTCCTGGACTGTTTGTTAATCACCACGACCAGCAAGACCACCACCAGAACGCCGATCACCGTCCACATCCACATCCCGCCGCCCATGAATCCGTTTGAATAGTGCATACAGTGCCTCTTTAGTTACGCTGTGACCAGCCCGCCACTGCGATCAATGTTACGCTGCGGCCTCGTAGTTAGATAAGGTTAGAATTCCCTCTGCCAGGCAACGTGGAGCATGTAACTTCTTTTCAACTGCGGGCCGTTCAGGGATTGTGCGACGGGCACATCGCCCTGAACGAGAAACTGCTGACCATGAAAGAAGCGACCCAGCGGAGTAAGGGTGGCACCAAAGACGGCGTCGAGGCGCTTCCCGCCCTGCCGGTTCGGGTCTTTTGTAGGCTCATCGGTAGGATCGAGCAGGGCATCCGTCCCAATGATGTTTCCCAGTAGCTCGCCGCTGGCGCCAACTGACAGGCTCACCCAACGTGTCAACTGTCGCGCGACCCACATTCTTGGTTCGTATTGATTTCCCTCCCTATATCCGTGCTCGTTCCTGCCAAGGCGCACCTTTGAAGAAAACTCTGCTCCCCAACTCCACGGCAAGAGCTGGCCGAGGTAAGTAATCCCGGGCAGCAACGAGTATGTCCCGGAGCCGGTTTGCATCGGATATTCCAGCCGCGACCCTTCGGCGTCGCTGTGGTTGATTGAGCCCGTGGGAAAGCCGATCCCGAAGTTCGCCAGGATCCTGTGGCGAAGGTCCTTCGCTAAATGAAGGGAATACAGGCCGCGCAACTCCAGGTCACCGATTCCGTTGCTTCGTTCAGTAGATCGCGTGCCATCGCGGTGCACTTCGCCCATCGACATCGTGACGTACGGGAGCATCGTCATCAGTGCGAGACGATCGGTCGGGGCGTACATGAGCATTCCCATGTGCGTTTGCATTGTCATGTCAGTGGGGGACGTTTGGAAATCGCGAAGAACGCCCGCCTCAGTGATGCCATCGGATCCGCTGAGGATTCCGTCCAACCGTTCAAACATGTACTGATAGCCGATCATCCATTGTCCTGCCCGACCACTCATGATCCCAAAGGGGAGAGGAGCGCCCATCATGTCTCTCATGCTAGGATTCTGCGTAGAGTCAGCGCTGCTCTCCATTCCCGGCATGGGCGTCTTTCCCGCTTGAGCGGCCAACGCACTGCGAGAGGAACTGGCGAACATCGCGACCATCACCAATCCGAACGTTACGCCCACTCTGCAAACTGCGTTTTCGTGAACTTGTCGAAGTGCTTTCATAGTTGTTCCATTCGTTTCGCTTACTGAGTGAGCAGCTGACCAGCTTTGGTTGACACCGCATCAACCGCCGTGTGCGGCTGGACGTGGTCGAAAACCGTTGGTCGTCACGACAAGACTGCATCGCGGATAAAATCCGTGGGTGAATGCAAGCGCGGGTGCGTCGCCGCGAGAGAGCAGCTGTACAAGCAATCCTTGTTTGAAGCTTAGTGGGCGCTTTATCCAGCGTAAAGCCCTGTTTGTGCACGCAGAAGCCCGTGCCCTCGACAATGCCGGAATCGAAGAGTGAGAGGATTTGGCGGCGTTGCAGGTTCGCCGTCGGCTTCTTTTTTTGGGGAATCCCGCCGCGCCCGATCACGGCGGCAAGGTCGGGACGAAGCGGCGCGATCGCGACCGGCGTTCGTGCTTGGAGGGTGTGCGCGAGATTCAGCGTCGCCATCCCGCCCCCGTCAAGATCGCGCTCGATGCTATAGCGATCGGACGTCGCGGCGGTGAGTTCTGCGACCGTGGCGACGCCTTTGCCTAGTTACGAAAGGCGATCAACGACGATCGAACCATGGTGGCCGAACGAGCCACTGCCGCCGGTTGGCTCTCGCCGGCCTGCCATTCACGCGTTCGACTAAACTCGCACCGCGCACTCGAACGACGTCTTTCAACAGAATCATCGTCATGGGCCAGCGGGAGTTGAACCTCGGACCTCACGCTTATCAGGCGTGCGCTCTAACCACCTGAGCTACTGGCCCTGCTATTCCCTGCCCTCAACGTAACTGCTTGCCGACTCGCTATTTCACTCGGCTCGCAGCCTCGAATTTTACGACACCCTCCCCTCGAAATCAATCGCCGCATCTCCCACGCTCGCGCCCCGAGGCACCACGCACGCATCCCCGTCGCAAAGTCGCCGCGCCCGGTTCGCCGCCACCCACGCGTACACCCGCGTCCCTACCCACTCCGCACCCGGCGCGAACATCACCGGCACCAACACCCACAACACCGGCAGCCGTTTGCTGATCTCCCGGAACGCGAAGAATCCTCGCAACACGTCGCCCGATGGCGTCACCACCGCCATCTCCTCACGCATGTCCTCGCGCGACACCCCAGGCAACAACTCGCTCGCACTCGCCGGCTCTCTCTCGAGATCCACATACCGCAACACTCGTCCGCCATCCAGCGCATCGAGCTGCGTCATTGTCCGAATGCACAACGGGCAATACCCGTCGTACACCAGCGTCCACACGCGCCGCTCGCTGCTCGCACCGCGCCGCCACGCACGCACCCATCCGCGCATCTCATCCCGCACGGGCTCCACGAACGCTACGTACACCGCCAGCAGCTGATAGAACGGCGCCTGCATCAACATCGCGATCCCCGTGTGCAACGCCACACCGGTCGCGAGATAGGCCGGCGCCGCCCGCGGATACAACACGCACACGACGAAGGTGAGCTCGAAGGTCAGCGCGACCACCGCGGCCACCACGCCCAGCCAGTGCACGTGCGCGACCGCGATGCCCAGCGGCACGTGGTGCCGGCTTCCATCGAGCAGCAGGTAGTACTGCATCGTGTAGCCGTTCAGCCAGGCGGCCTTCCCGATCCTGAGCTTCGCAAGCGCCGCGGACAGATACAGACTCACGAGCAGCCACTGCGCCACTCGCAGCGGCCACCGCGCATCTCTGCTCAGCGCCTCCGCACCCCTCGGCACGAAGCGCTCGCGCGCGCGGCTCTCTCGCACGCGTGCGCGGAGCGCGTCCACCGACAGCTCCGCGCCGCACGGCGTGAGGATCAGCATCCACAACACGATGACCGCGGCGGCCTGCGGATGCTCCATCGTGCCGTACGAATAGAAGTGCGCGAGCAGGAACGTCGTCGCGGTCGCGAAGATGGTGAGCGACACGCGCGTGAACGCGCCGGCGAGCGCGAGCAACCCGCACGCTCCGCACACGATCCACGCGACCACGATCAGCATCGCACTCGGCCGCGCGCCCCAGCCGAACGGCAGCATCAGAAGCTTGAGCACCGGCAGCGGNNTCAGGAGCTTGAGCACCGGCAGCGGCGAGAACCATTCGCCGGGCAACCGTGCCAGCGGGAGCTGCTGGTGCGTGAGCGTCCCGGGCCACATCGCGTCGCCCCACAGCGCGAGCACGATGGCGATGCGCAGCCACGCGAGATCGCGCAGGCGCGCGGGCTCGAACCAGTAGCGATCGAGGCGCGCGCGCAGACTCACTCGGTACCCCTGTCGTGAATCGGCCACTCGGCCGCCCGATGCATGGGCGCGTCGAGCGCGTACGTCGCGGTATCGGCGACGAACACGGTTCGCACCCACGCCGACGCCGAGCAGTAGCGCCCGGGAAACTCGGCGTCGACGGCGCGGCTCACCTTGCGCATTGCATCGCGCGCGGCGTCGCTCCCGGGCGCGCGCGCGATCGCGATCATGAGGTTGGGCAGCTGGTAGAGTGGCGTCCCGAGCGACTCGGGCGGCATCACGGTGGTCGCCATCGCGCGCCCGCACTCGGAGACGCGCAGCTCGGCCACGACGAGCGAGTCCGTGCGCGCGTGCGCCGCCGCGTACATCGGATAGGGCAGAAACGGCCAGTTCCAGCCGTAGCGGCTCGGGAACGCGGGCGAGCCGATGGCACTCTGCGCACCGAGAATGCCGATGATCGCTGCGGTGGCGACAACCTTGGGGAGCGGCATGAGACACAAGGTTGTGAAAGGAAGCGGTCTTCGCCACGCAGGAGCTGCGCGACCGTCGCTGGGGGAGTCGGACGCGGGAAATACCCCACGCGACGCCTCGCCGCCACCCGCATCAACAACCCGGATTACACAACTTGATGTGGAGATTGTACGTCCCTTTCGCCTTCACCTTTCCGCGCGTCTGAGTGAAGCTCTGGTCCGCGATCATCAAGTCCTTCCCTACGATGATAGGTATCTCGACGGGGATGAAGAACGACGTCGGCGCCGCCTGGATCGCCATCGCGCCGGGAATTTTGGTGAAGGGAACGCCGACGGGCAGTCGGCATGATCCAAGCACTTCTGATGTTTGGGTGGCCAACCTTACGAGTCCAAGGGAAAACTCACAAGTAGCGCACGCCGGTCATCGAGCCGAAAAAAGCGGCAACGTCGTCCGAGAAGGTGTACGCGTCCGGCTTTGGAGCGGGAACGCCGTGCGCGAGCAGTGCGCGCGCGCATCCGACGTAGTCGCGGGGCGCGGGCTGCGCGAGAGTCACGTCCTGCGATGCGAAGGAGAGTGTGCCGATCACGTTGTCGTGGTAGCCGTGCTCCGATCGCCAATCGGCGCCGGCGCCGAGGAGCAGCTCGGTCATCTCCGCGTCGCCGCGATAGACGGCGAGGTTGAGGGCAGTCGCATCCCACGCGGTCTTGATCTCGAGCGGCCAGCCGACTGCGAGCATCGTGCGGACAGCGGGGATGTTGCCGGTGCTCGCGAGTTCCGGCATCGTTTGCAACTGCGTTTTGGTGAGGCGAGCCAAAGTGTCCGGCGTGCGCGAAAGGAACGCACGGGCAGCGCGCTCATCACCCCGCGCGCATGCCGCGACAAACTCCTCCGTTTCATCGAGCGGCTCATCGACGCCGGCGTCGCGCAACAGCCCCACGACGTCGGCGCGCCCAAAGGCGGCTGCGAAGCGAAAGACGCTGACGCCGTGCTCGTTCACCGCTCGCGCGTTTGCGCCCCCGTCGAGGAGCGTGCGCACGTGCTCGATCGACCGTCCGCGCAGAATCGCGTGATGCACCAGCGGGCGCTCGTTCGCGTCGCCTCCGTGGTCGAGCAGCAGCCGCAGCTCATCGAGTTTGTCGAAATCGAGCACGCGTGCGAGCGCATTGGTGCCGCTGACGTGTGCGCCGGCGCGCAGCAGGAGCCGGGTGATGGTTGAATCGTTGGACTCGAGGGAGTGGTAGAGCGACTCGTTGTCGTCCGGATTCGCGCCAGCGTCGAGGAGGAGCCTCGTCACGGCGACGTTGTGCGTGAGCCCTGCTGCGCCGT
>PLMM01000099.1 GCA_003142495.1 Gemmatimonadota bacterium
CTTGTACCACCAGTCGAGCCACGCCGCCTGCTCGCGCGTGGTCTGGTAGTCGTTGACGATGCCGTTCTTGATGATGAGGAACGGCTCGGGCTTCACTCCTTCATCATCCCAGCCGACGGTGCCGAGGCAGCCTTCCTGGCTGCGGTCGCCCTGGATGTTCATGAACTCCGGGCCGTACTTGAGTTGGCCGAGCATTTTTTCCGGAGGCGCGACGAAGCTCGTGCCGGCGTAGTTGGCTTCGTAACCCATCGCGCGATCGAGCTCCGTTGGGTGCGCGATCGACTCATGGATCGTGAGCCAGAGGTGCGAGGGGTGGAGCACCAGATCGTAGCGGCCGACTTCGACCGGCTTGGCGGTGAGCTTCTGGACCGCCTCTTCGCCCCACTGCTCTGCGTGTCCCGCGAGATCGCGCTCGATCACGTATTCCCAGCCGCGCCCCATCGGCGCCGCGATATTCGTGCGATTCTGGAAATCGCTCTGGTCCGCGTTGATGGCGGTGATCTGCATCAGCGGCCAGGAGCGCACGGCGGTCTGCGTGGTGACCGTGCCGTCGGTGTTCGCGTAGCTGCGCTCTTCCTTCACGAAGAACAGCCCGCTGAAGATGAATTTGACGCCTTTCACCTTCAATGCTTCGGCGTTCGCATTGAGGAGCAGCGCCGCCTTCTCTTCTACTGAGATCGACCACGGATCGGTGGTGAAGGCACTCTTCCACGTTCCGTTCGGCGTGGAGGGATTCGGCGTGAGCACCACGGGCCTGTCTCGCGCGCTGCGATTCGCCTTGGCGATCGACACCGCTTCCTTCGCGGCGGCGGAGACACCGTCCTTCGTGAGGACGCGCGTGGCCGCGAAACCCCAGGTGCCGTCGACGAGGGCGCGAATGCCGCATCCCATGGAGTCCGTGTCGACGACGTTCTGGATCTGCTGCTCGCGCGTGAAGACGAAGTTCTGACGCTGGCGGCCTATCCGGACGTCCGCGTATCCCGCGCCCGCCGACTTGGCGGCATTGAGCCCGGTCATCATAAGCTCTTTGACCGTCGAATCGGGAATCTCTTCGATCGGTCGTGTCGAGACGGCGGCGAACGCATTCGCCACGCCTCCCGTCGCCTTCCACGCGTTGGCGGCGGCGACTGCCGCCGCGACCTGCGCGCTCTTCTTGAGGAAATCTCTTCGGTCTGTCATCAGACGGCGTCGCTCAGGCTGGTGAAGTTGAAATCGTGCGCCTTGATCGGTGGCACGACGATCGCGAATCCCGGGCTCCCGTCTTCACTCGCGCTCACGCGCACCGACGGACCCATGGCGTCCAGATTGTTCAGCATGAAAACGGGGGATTCGTTGTAGCGCAGATTCTTGACGGCCTTGGTGATCTTACCGTCCTCGATGAGGAACGTGCCATCGCGCGTCAGCCCCGTATAAAGGATGGTGCGTGGATCGACCGGGCGGATGTACCAGAATCTGGTGACGAGAATTCCGCGCTGCGTCGATGCAATCAACTCCTCCATGCTGGACGTGCCGCCCAACATCTTCAGCGATCCGATCAACGGAGCCGCCGACTTCCCCTGCTTCTGCGCCCAATAGCGATCGTACGCGAGGTTGCGCACAACGCCGTTCTCGATCCACGTCGTCTTCTTCGCCGGCGCTCCCTCTGGAGTGAACGGCAGCGCCGCTGCATCGGGGTCCAGAGGATCCGATACGAGCGTCACGCGCTCATCTACGACCTTGAGTCCGATTTTGTTTCCGCCGCCCTGTTTCGTGAAAAAGCTGCGGCCCTCGTCGGCGTTGCGCGCGTTCAAGGCGAACGCTAATAGCTGGACCAGATTTCCGACCGCCGTGGGCTCGAGCACAACGGTGTAGCGCCCCGGCTCGATCGCCACCGGATTCATCGACGCGCGCGCCTTGTCGATCGCGCGTGCGCCAAGCGCTTCGGGATCGATGCGCGACCAATCCGTGTGCGATGCGCCGGCCCATCCGCTCGAGCTGCCGTCCGGCGCGCGCACGGTGGTGGTCATCGCGGCGCCGGTCTGCCGCCCGTACGCAAACAATCCCTTGCTGTTCGCGATCGCATGCGCCTGCGCGTCCGACTCGATGTATCCGGTGGCCGCGAGCTTCGCCGCACGCGACGGCTCCGTGACCGCGCGCACAGCCGCCGCGCGTCCCGCCGGGTCGAGGCTCGCCGTGATCGCGCTCCACCCCGGCGACTCGTCGTACGTCTGTGGCTCGAGCTCGGGCATCGCCTCGGGATCGTCCGGCGCGAGCTTCGCGAGCCGCTCCGAGAGATCCACGGCCGCCTGCAGCGACACGTCGTCGAGCTTGTTCGTGGTCGTGCTCGCGCTCTTGGTGCCGAAGGTGCTGCGGATCGACACGGTGACGTTGGTGTTGTCGCCGCCGCTCGAGATCTGATTCACCGCGTAGCGCGTGTTGCCGCGCGCGCTCCCCAGAATGGTCACGCGCGTTTGTTCCGCCTTCGCGAGCGCGAGCACACGCTTGGTGAGCGCCTGCGCATCCTCCTTCGTGAGGAAGCCGGCCGGATCGAACAGTGTGCGGGGACTCATGCCTTCCTCCCCGTGTTGATCACGTTGATCTGCTTGAAGCGCGCCGGCACGCAACCATGACTCACCGCATTCGACTGGCTCGGCTGCCCCTTTCCATCATTGAAGGCGCCGCCCATCTGGTAGCTCTTCTTGCCGCCGATCATGTCCATCGCGTTCCAGAAGTCCGGCGTTCGCATTTGGTACGCGACGTCCCTGAGCATGCCGACGACCTTGCCGCCCTTGATCTCATAGAAGAGCTGCCCGCCGAACTGGGCGTTGTAGCGCTGCTGATCGATTGAGAAGGAGCCCTCGCCTACTATGGCGATTCCCTTGTCCGTCGCGGCGATGAGATCCTCGAACGACTGCTCTTTTTCGCCGGGCAGTAGCGAGACGTTGGGCATGCGCTGGAACTGAATGTCTTCCCACGACTGTGCGTACGAGCAGCCGTGCGAGCGCGTCTGCTTCCCCTGCTTCTTGTACCACCAGTCGAGCCACGGCGCCTGCTCGCGCGTGGTCTGGTAGTCGTTGACGATGCCCTTCTTGATGATGAGGAAAGTGTCGGGCACGACGCCCTCGTCATCCCACCCGCACGCGGAGAGCGAGCCCACCTGCGTGCGATCGCCCTGGATGTTCATGATCTCGGGACCGTAGCGGAACGTGCCGAGCATTTTCTGCGGCGGCGAGACGAAGCTCGTGCCGGCGTAGTTGGCCTCGTAGCCCATTGCGCGATCGAGCTCCGTGGGGTGCGCGATCGACTCGTGGATCGTGAGCCAGAGATGCGTGGGGTGCAGCACGAGATCGTAGCGGCCGACATCCACCGGCTTGGCGCCGAGCTTCTGCACGGCCTCGGTGGCCCAGCGCGTGGCGTTCTCGACGAGCTTCGCATCGCGCACGTGCTCGTAGCCGCGCCCCATTGGCTGAATGTCGTTCGACTGGCGCGATTGAAAGTCCGAGAAGTCCGGCGCGACGGCGGTGACCGTCATCTGCGGCTGCGATCGGAAAATGGTCTGCACGACGTAGGTGCCGTCGCTCGTGGCGAGCGTCTTCTCCTCACGCAGGAAGAACATCCCCGAGTTCACGAACTTGGCGCCCGCCACCTTGAGCGCGGCAGCGTTGGCGTCGAGCAGCAGCGCGACCTTCTCCTCGATCGGCACCTCGAACGGGTCGATCTCCGCGGGACCGCGCCAGGTGCCGCTCGCGGTTGGCGTCACCGGCGCGAGCACCACCGGGCGCTCGAGCGCGGCGCGATTCGCCTGCGCCTGCGCGACGGCCTGCCGCGCGACGCGCACCATCTCATCAGCGACGAGATCGCGACTCGCGGCGAAGCCCCACGCACCCTTGACGAGCACGCGCACGCCGAAGCCGAACGTTTCGGAATCGCTGAGCGACTGCACGCGATGCTCGCGCGTCTGGATCGCCTGATTGCGATTTTGGCTGATGCGCACATCCGCGTATTCGGCGCCGGCGGACTTCGCGGCATCGAGCGCGCGCATCGCGAGCTCTTTGAAGGTGGGATCGCTCAGCGGGGGCGCCGAGGGACTGGCGATGCGATACTGCGGGGGGAGGCGATACGCCGCGAGGCCAAGCGCCGCGGCGGAGGACAGCTGTATGAACTCTCGTCTGGATTGAGCCACTCATCTCCTCGGCGCGAGGCGCCTCTCGTCAGGCGCGAATATAGGAATGTAAAAAAACGCGCGCAATGCCGCAGACGTTGAAGGTATTTCTGCGTTGGGTGCGAATTGCGAATGGTTGTGTAGAGAGCGTTTCGCGGATTCGAGAAAGCGATCAGTGATCCGCCGGCACATGAGCCGCTAACAATTGGTGAAACGACTTGAACGGAAAAAGGCACGGATCAAACGGATAACGACGAACGCCTCGTTTGCGCGATGCACGCGCGGCGATCCGTGACCAATCATCGAAGATAGCGCGCGCGCATCGCGCGAGAGGCGGCCTGATGCTCGCCCACAGGCGCGCGGCAGCTTCGGAACGCGTCGCCTAAGGGCCGTATTTCCATTATTATAGGTATCGCAGCTCCCGGCTCGTTCGACGGCCTCCAGCGACTGACGAAATGCCCACGCTTACGATCGACGGACGCGAAGTGACGGTGCCGGAAGGCACCACGATTCTCGAGGCTGCCCGCTCGATGGGCGTCGAGGTGCCGACGTTGTGCTGGTATCCGAAGCTTCCAATCGTCGGCAACTGCCGCATCTGTCTCGTCTCGATCGAGGGAACGCCCAAGCTCGTCGCCTCGTGCGCGGCGCAGGCGGCGGATGGGCAGAAGGTCACCACCGAGTCCCACGCGGCGGTGCAGAACCGGAAGGCCGTGCTCGGCATGCTCCTCGAGCGCTACCCCGTGGAAGAGATTCCGGTGGATGGCGCGCGCAACGAGTTCGAGGAGTACGTGCGCCGATACGACGTGCCCACCGAGAAGCGCTCGCCGCTTGGGCTGCGCGAGGGCGATCAACGCGAGGGCGATCCGCTCATCCAGCACGACATGTCCACCTGCATTCTCTGCACGCGCTGCGTGCGCGCGTGCGAGGACATTCAGGTGGTCGGCGTGCTCGAGACGGGATTCCGCGGCGAGCATGCGGCGATCATCGTAGGCGCGGATGGCAATCCGGATCACGCGGGGTGCACTTGGTGCGGCGAGTGCGTGCGCGTGTGCCCCACCGGCGCGATCCACGACATCATCCCGCTCGCGAAGATGCGCGCGGAGTCGCTCCGCGAGCCCGTGCGCGAGGTGCGGAGCGTGTGCCCGTATTGCGCCGTCGGCTGCCAGCTCGATCTCGAGGTGCGCGGCAACGACATCCAGCGCGTGAAGAGCCCGTGGATCGAGGAGACGACGCCGAACATCGGGTCGACGTGCGTGAAGGGGCGCTTCGGCTTCGACTTCGCCATGCATCGCGATCGCCTCAAGACGCCGCTCATCCGCACGGGCTGGGTGAAGCGCGACGGGACGTGGTCGTGGGAGCCGAGTGCGGAGCAGACCGCCAAGTGGGGGCGTCGCAACGGACCGTGGATGATCGTGTCCGAAGAGGGGCAGACGCAGAAGCGCCGTCCCAAGTTCAATCCGCTGCAGAGGCTCCCGCTGCTCGATCAGCCGCTGGGCGATGCGCGCGATCGCGTGGCGACGCCTCCGAGCTGGTACGAGCCGTTCCGTGAGGCCACGTCAGATGAGGCGCTCGACCTCGCGGCGTCGCAGATGCTGAAGCTGCGCGACACGAAGGGGCCGGACAGCCTGGCGGTGTTCTCGAGTGCCAAGTGCACGAACGAGGAGAACTACCTGCTGCAGCGGCTGCTGCGCGGCGCGATCGGCACGAACAACATCGATCACTGCACGCGGCTCTGTCACTCGTCGAGTGTGAGCGCGATGCAGCGCGCGATGAGCACGAGCGCGGCGTCCGGCTCGATGCGCGAGGTCGAGACCGAAAGCGACGTCATCTTCATTCTCGGCGCGAATACCACGGAATCGCATCCCGTGTTCGGCGCGGCGATCAAGCGGGCGCAGAAGCGCGGTGCCAAGCTCATCGTCGCGGATCCGCGGCGGATCGAGCTCGCGCAGCGCGCCGATATTCACCTGCAGATGCTCCCGGGCACGGACGTCGTGCTCCTCAACGCGATGGTGAACCACATCTTCGCGAAGGGAATGGAGGACGCGAAGTTCATCGAGGCGCGAACGCACGGGATCGACGCGCTGCGCGAGTCGGTGGTGCCCTACACTCCCGAAATGGCTGAGACGATCACCGGCGTGCCCGCCACGGTGATTCGGCGAGCGGCAGAGATGTACGCTACGGGCGGCCGCTGCGCGACGATGTGGGCGATGGGGCTCACGCAGCACCATACGGGAACGGATATCGTCACCACGCTGCTCAATCTCCTTCTCGTCACCGGAATGATCGGACGCTGGGGCGCACCGATGATGCCGATTCGCGGGCAGAACAACGTGCAAGGCGCGAGCGACGTGGGCGCAATCCCGATGTCCTACCCGGACTATCTCCCGGTGCAGGATCCGAAGGTCCGGAAGGTATTCGCGGACGAGTGGCACGTGCCGGAGGACAAGCTCTCGCTCGTGCCGGGGCTTCGCGTCACCGAGATCGTGAAGGAAGGTAGTCCGGTGCACGGACTCTACGTGATGGGCGAGAACCCGATCATGTCCGACCCCGACATCGCGCACGCCGAGGAGTGGTTCCACAATCTCGACTTCGTCGCGGTGCAGGATCTCTTTCTCACCGAAACCGCGCGTTACGCAGACGTCGTGCTTCCGGGCGCGTCGTTCGCCGAGAAGACGGGCTCGGTGGTGAACACGGAGCGTCGCATTCAGCTCATGCACAAGGCGATCGATCCGCCGGGGATCGCGCGCGGCGATCTCGAGATTCTCATCGAGCTCTCGAATCGCGTCGGGCTACCAACGCCGTTCGCGAATTCGGCGGAGGTCATGGACGAGATCGCACGCGTGACGCCGTCGTGGCGCGGCGTGTCGCACGCGCGATTGGGCGGCGGCGGGCTGCAGTATCCGGTTGATGACGCGCATCATCCTGGCACCGACTTCCTCTTCGCGAATCACTTCCCGACGCCTGATGGCAAGGCGACGCTCGTGGGTGTGGAGTTTCTGCCGCCGGCGGAATTGCCGGACGCGGAGTATCCGTTCTTCATGAACACGGGACGCCAGATATACCACTGGCACACGGGGACGATGACGCGCCGGGCCACTGGCCTCGATTCGCGCGAGCCGACGCCGACCTTCGAGCTCAATCCGATGGACGCCGCGGAGCTGGGCATCGAAGATGGCGATCCCGTTCGCATCACCTCGCGGAGATCGACGATGGAGATCGCGGTGCGGCTGTCGGATCGCGTGGCGCGGAAGCAGATCTTCGTGCCGATGCACTACCGCGAGGCGGCAGCGAATCTGCTGACGAACCCCGCGCTCGATCCGTACGCGAAGATTCCCGAGTTCAAGGTGTGCGCGGTGCATCTCGAGCCGGTGACGCGCGACGGCGAGCGGATCGGCGCCGACACGAGAAGCGAGCGCGCCACCGAGAGCGACATCAGCGAGCGCGAGCTCGTTGGCGGAGACGACTGAATGGATCTCGGAATAGACGGAAAAGTCGCGCTCGTCACCGGCGCGTCCAGCGGGCTGGGACGCGCCTGTGCGCGCGCGTTGGCGGCTGAGGGCGTGTCGGTCGCGGTGATCGCGCGGCGGAAGGAGGAGCTCGAGCGCGTCGCCCTGGAGATCTCGACCGAGTCGAAGCGACGAATTCTGCCACTCGTTGCGGATGTCACCGACAGCGACGCGATGGCGGCGGCGATCGCCGAGGCGAAGGCGACGCTCGGGCCGATCGACATTCTGGTGGCGAATGCGGGCGGGCCGCCGTCGACGAACTTCGAGACGACGACGTACAAGCAGTACGTGACGGCGATCGAGCTCAATCTGCTCTCGTCAATTCGGCTCGCGCAGCTCGTGGTGCCGGGAATGCGGAAGCGGCAGTGGGGGCGCGTGATCTTCCTGACGTCCACAGCGGCGAAGCAGCCGATCGCCTCGCTGATCTTGTCGAACACCGCGCGCGCGGGGCTCGCGGGCTTCGCGAAGACGCTCGCGACCGAGTGCGCGCACGACAACGTGCTCGTGAACACGATTCTCACCGGCCACTTCGACACCGATCGCGCGATGTCGCTCGCGGCGGTCGCGTCGCAGCGCGAGCACTCGACGATCGACCAGATGCTACGCGACCGCCGCAAGCTGATCCCGCTCGGGCGCGCGGGCGATCCGGCGGAGCTCGCGTCGGTGGTCGCGTTTCTCGCGTCGCAGCGCGCGAGCTTCGTCACAGGCGTCGCGCTTCCGGTCGACGGCGGGCAGATCGCGACGACGTTCTAGCCCGCTACCGTTTCCGCTGACCCCGTGCGACCTTTCCGGCGGCACTGGATGGTTCGCATCCCAACCGCAATTGAGGAGCGTCGGTGAAAGCGCTGGTCAAGCAGGCGGCAGGACCCGGATTCGTGCTCCGCGATGTTCCCGTGCCGACGATCCGCGACAACGAGGTGTTGATCAAGGTTCGGCGTGCCGGGGTGTGCGGCACGGACGTTCACATCTACGATTGGGATGCCTGGGCGAGCGGCCGCTGCCTGCCGCCGTTCACCGTCGGCCACGAGTTCGCGGGCGACGTGGCACAGGTGGGATCCATGGTCACCGACGTTCGCGTCGGCGACAGGGTGACGGCCGAAGGACACATCGTGGATGGGCGATGCATGCTGTGCCGCACGGGAAATGCGCACGCATGTCCGTACACGAAGGTGATCGGCGTCGATCGCGACGGCTGCTTCGCCGAGTACATCGCGATGCCGGCGACGAACGTCTGGCATCTCGACGACAACATCTCGTACGACGTGGGTGGCATCCACGATCCGATGGGGAATGCCTTTCACACGGCGCTGACGGCGGACATTCCGGGCGCGACGGTGCTGATCACGGGCTGCGGGCCGATCGGGATCTTCGCGGCGGGAATCTGCAAGGCGGCGGGCGCGTCGCGCGTGATCTGCTCCGATGTGAACGACACGCGGCTCGAGCTCGCGCGGCAGATGGGCGCGACGGACGTCGTGCATCCGGATCAGGTGGAGGCGCTCGTGAAGCGCGTGACGGACTTCGGCGTTGACGTGGTGCTCGAGATGTCGGGAGTGCCGAGCGCGATCCATCAGGCGTTCAAGCTCGTGCGGCCAGCGGGGCGCGTGCAGATGCTCGGCGTTCCCGCAAAGCCGATGACCTTCGACTTCGCGACGGAACTCGTGTTCAAGGGCGTCACGGTGTATGGAGTGACGGGGCGCCGGATGTACGACACCTGGCACCAGATGACGCGCTTTCTGCGCTCCGGCGCGTTCGATCCAACGCCAGTGATTACACACCGATTCCCGCTCGAGCAGGCCGACGAGGCGATCGCCGCGATCAAGTCGGGCGCCGCCGGGAAAGTCATCTTCGACATCGCGTGAGCAGATGAACGACAAGTTTTCGAAGGAGTTGCAGTCGCAGCTCGATGAGCTGAAGCGCGACAAGGTGTACAAGACGCTCAACTATCTCGAGTCGCCGCAGGCGGCGCATGTGAGGATGGAGGGGCGCGGCGAGGTGCTGATCCTCTCGTCGAACAACTATCTCGGGCTGTGCGCGGAGCCGAGCGTGATCGAGGCGGGGCGAAAGGGGCTCGAGAAGTTCGGCGCGGGAACGGGGAGTGTGCGCTTCATCTGCGGCACCTTCACCGTGCATCGCGAGCTCGAGGCGGCGCTCGCGCGCTTCAGTGGCACGGAGTCGTCGCTGAGTTATGTGTCGGCATGGAATGCGAACGAGGGATTCACGGCGACGGTGGTGCAGGAGGGCGACTTCGTCATCTCGGACGCGTTGAATCACGCGTCGATCATCGACTCGATCCGGCTCGCGAAGGCGATCACGAAGTGCACGACGGCCGTGTACAAGCACTCGGACATGGACGATCTGCGCGCCAAGCTCGAGGGTGCGAAGAGCGCGCGTCGGCGGATCATCTGGACGGACGGGATCTTCTCGATGGAGGGCGACATCGCGAAGCTACCGGAGATTCTGGAGCTCGCGCACACGCACGACGCGATCGTGGTGATGGACGACTCGCACGCAACCGGCGTGCTCGGCAAGAGCGGTCGCGGGACGGCGGAGCACTACGGCGTCTTGGGCGAGGTGGATGTGATCACGTCGACGCTCGGGAAGGCGCTGGGTGGAGCGGCGGGCGGCTTCACGGCGGGGCCCGCATCGCTCACCGACTATCTGACGCAGCGCTCGCGACCTCAGCTGTTCTCGAACGCGTTGCCGCCCACTGTAGCCGCAAGCGCGCTGGCCGCGGTGGAGTTCATCGAGGCGCATCCGGAGCGCGTGACGAAGCTGCACGAAAACGCGAAGTACTTCCGCGCGGCGATCACGGAGGCGGGCTTCTCGCCGCTCAAGGGAGACACGCCGATCGTCCCGATCATCGTCGGCGAGACGTCACTGGCGCTCGAGATGAGTGAGCGGATGCTGCGCGAGGGGGTGTTCGTCACCGGCTTCGGCTTCCCGGTAGTGCCGCAGGGGCACGCGCGCATCCGGTGCCAAGTCTCGGCCGCGCACACGAGGGCCGATCTCGATTTTGCGGTGACGACGTTCAAGAAGGTCGGGAAGGCAGTCGGGCTGCTCAAGTAGCTCGAGGTCGAGACGACGAAGCGAATACATCCAATGAGGAGATTGCCCCATGTCGTCGCGCAGGTCGCGAGCACGTAGCGCTCGCTTTGGTCTCTCCTTCGTTGTTGCATTGACGCTCGTGTCGGGATCGCTTCCCGCCGCGAGCGTTTTTGCGCAGGGGGTTCCGACGCCCGAATCGGTGCTCGGCTATCGCGTGGGCGCGGACCGGAAGCTGGCGGACTGGCCGCAGATCACGAGCTACTTCGAGAAGCTCGCGGCGGCGAGTCCGGCGGTGTCGATCCAGACGCTCGGGAAGACGACCATGGGTAAGCCATTGTTTGCGGCGATCATCTCGACGCCGGAGAACGTTCGCAGGCGCGAAGAAATATTTGCCGCGCAGCGAAAGCTCGCGGATCCGAGAATCCTGAAGAGCGCGGACGAAGCGGCATACTACGCGCACCAGCCTGCGGTGCTCGTGATCCAGTGCAACATCCACTCGGACGAGATAGCGTCGTCGCAGATGGCTCTCGAGCTCGCGTATAGGCTCGCGACGAACGACACGCTCCAGGCGGAGCTCAGGAACGCGGTGGTGATTCTCATCCCGAGTGTGAATCCCGACGGCGAGGAGATGGTCGTCGAATGGTACCGCTCGCAGCTCGGCACGCAGTGGGAGGGCGGCGAGATGCCGTGGATCTACAACAAGTACACGGGGCACGACGACAATCGCGACTGGTTCATGATGACGCAGGTCGAGACCAGGCTCGTGACGCACGCGCTCTACCGAGAATGGCTCCCCGAGATCTTCTACGACGTGCACCAGATGGGGGCCGAGGGCGCGAGGCTGTTCGTGCCGCCCTTTCTGGATCCGGTTGATCCGAACATCGATCCGCTCATCGTGCGCGGGATCGGGCTGATCGGCGCGGAGATGTCGAGCGCGCTCGAGTCGCGCGGGAAGACAGGGGTCGTCGATCACGCGGTGTACGACATGTGGTGGCATGGCGGCGCGCGGTCGACGCCGGCGCGGCACAACATGATCGGGTTGCTCACCGAGGCGGCGAGCGTGAAGGTCGCGACGCCGATCACTCAGGTGGACTCGGAGCTCACGGGGCACGAGCGCGGGCTGCCGAAGTACGAGCGCACGGTGGACTTCCCCAATCCCTGGAAGGCGGGACTCTGGACGCTGCGCGACATCGTGGACTACGAGCTGATCGCGAGCGAGGCGCTGGTGCAGCTCGCGAGCACGGAGCGCGAGAGATATGTGCGGGACTTCGTCACGCTGGGGCGGAGGGAGATCGCTCAAGGGGAAAGTGATAGCGTGAAGGCGTGGGAGATTCCGTTCAGGCAGCGCGATCCCGGTGCGGCATGGGCGATGGAGAACGCCCTCTTGTTGGGCGGCATTGAGCTGCGGATGACCCATAGCTCAATAATCGTCCCCATGGCGCAGCCGTTTCGAGCACACGCGAAGGATTTGCTCGAGGTTCAACACTATCCTAAGCGTCTCTTGTGGCCGGGGGGGCCGCCGGAGCAGCCGTACGACGTCACCGGATGGACGCTCCCGCTGCAGATGGGAGTGCGAGTTCGAGCGCTCACCGATGTTCCTGCATCGACGCGATTTGAAGACATGTTCGATATGAAAGGGACGCCGTCAACCGCGAGGCTGAATGCCGGCGGTACGGATGGATTCGAGAATGTCGCGCGGGTTCTGGCTACGAAACGCCGAATCGACATCGCGTCAGGCAACTCGCCAAGCGCCAATCACTACACCCTCACCCGCCTCCCCCGCATCGCCATCTACCGCCCCTGGACCGGGAACATGGACGAGGGCTGGTGCCGCTGGGTACTCGAACAATTCAACCTCCCTTACGTCTCATTGACCGATTCGGTCGCGAAAGCGGGCAAGTTGCGTGACCACTTCGACGTATTGCTCGTCCCCGACATGAGCCTGCGGGAGATGCGAGACGGGAATTCCGCGAAGGATTCTCCCCCTCCATACGCCGGTGGGCTCGGCACTTCCGGTATCGATGCGATCCGGGAATTCGTCACGAATGGTGGAACGCTGGTGCTGCTCGATCACGCATCGGAGCTGGCGACTGAGTCGCTCGGCGTCCCGGTGAAGCGGATCGTCGTTCCGCGCCGCCTCACTGACGAAACACGATCGCGCGCGCCGGGCGCTGGAGAGAGTGCGGAGCCGCTGTACGCACCGGGCTCGATCCTGCGAGTGCTCGTCGATACGACCAATGCAATCAGCTACGGAATGCCCGATACGGCCGCGGTCTACTTCACGAACTCCGTGACCTTCGATGTCGGCGCCGCGTCGCAAGTACGAGTGATCGCACGATACCCCGCGAGGGGAGAAGACATTCTGCTGAGTGGATATCTGCAGGGAGCATCACAGATCGCGGGCAAGGCCGCCGCGATATCCGCACCGGTTGGACGCGGGCACGTCGTGATGTTCGGCTTTCGTCCGCAGCACCGTGGTCAGTCGTATGGCACGTTCCGGATGCTGTTCAACGCCTTGCTCACCGGTGGCGCCACTGCCACTCGCAATTAGACCCTCCTGCCCGCACAAAGAATGAGGAGTCACACCATGCGCACGGTCCGTTGGATGTCTTCCGTGCTCGCCCTCGTAGTGTTGACGCCGGTCGTCAGCGCTGCCCAGTCCAATCGCCTGTTCGAGAACGCGTGGTTCTGGGGTGCCAAGGCGGGCCTCATGAACTTCTCGACCGGCATCGAAACCAAGACTGCGCCGCTGGTCGGCGCCGAGTGGCTGATCACTCGCAACAGGGCGGGACTCTACCTGAGCGCGGAGCAGGCGTTCTTCACTGCGACGGGCTATGTCCTGGATGGCAATGGCCAACAGGTGAACGTCGCGCTGAAAGATTCGCGACGCTACACTGCCGCGCTGCTTGCCTTCCCGGTGAACTGGGGAACGCTTCGCCCGTATGGCGGCGTCGGCCTCTCGCTGAATCTGATCCAGCACGCGACGGTCCCGAGCAGCGAGGTCATCGACGTGGACCAGCAGGATGTCGTCGCCAATGCGATCCACGATGAGCGCGACCGCGCAGCCTTCATCATCATGGGCGGCCTGCAGGCGCAATATCACCGCTTCTCGGTGTTCGGCCAGGCGACGTTCATGCCGGCCCGCGCGAACTTCTTCTTCAGCGGACGCTCGACCTACATTCTCGAGGCAGGCCTTCGCTACAACGTCGGCAGCTCGATCGACAAGACGCCGTAGCATAACGCGGCTCGACAATGTGAAGAGGGCGGCGCCATTCGTTGGCGCCGCCCTCTTTCGCGTTCAGCCCACCCGCAGATGCCTCGGCGTCTTCGACACGTACGGACTGTCGCTCACGCACCACCGGAGCGGCCACTCCGCACTCTTCGTGATCCCGATGCGCGGTGTCACCACCACGCGCTCGTCCGGCACCGGCACGCCGCGCAGGATTTCGATCGCGCTCTTCCGAAGCGGAATCCCGTTCTGCGCACCGGTGATGCCGAGCGCCTCGCACAACTTCCCCGGCCCATTCGTGAGATCGCGCTCGCGCACCGAGCCGCGCCGCTCGCGCATGAGCTCCACGCCATCGAGCGGCTCGAGCGCGCGCACCAACACCGCGCTTGGGCTACCTACGGCGCGCGTCACCGCGTTGAAGCACCAGTGCACGCCGTAGATGAAGTACACGTACGCGGTGCCCGGTGCGCCGTAAAGCCACCTGGTGCGCGCTGTGAGCCCCGCAGTGGCATGACATGCCAGATCGTGCTCGCCAAGGTATGCCTCGGTCTCCACGATCCTTCCACTGGCCACGCCGTCACTCGTGGTGCACCGTAAAACGGCACCGAGCAGGTCGCGGGCGACCTGCTCGGTGTCTCGATTGTAAAAGCAAGCGGGAAGCGGAGCGCTCCCCCGCACTGCCATGAGCCTACGCCTCCGTCGTCTTCTTGGCGCGCGGACGCTTGGCCTTCGGAGCAGCCTTCTCGGCGGCCGCGGCGGCTGCGGGTGCAGCTTTCTTTGCGCGAGCGGTTTTCGCGGCGGGCGCGCGACCGCGCTTCGCCGGCTTCGCTTTCTTCGCTTCCGGCTCGGGCTCGGACTCCAGCACGAGCGCCAGCGCTGACGCCGCAGCACCATTCTCCGCCGCCGGCGCAGTGTGTCCGATCACGCCCAGGTTCATGAGCTCGGGCGGCATCTCGCCGCCGCGCCCACGACCGCGCATCCCTCTGCGCAGCGACGCCGCATTGGCCGCGCTCCGTGCAGACTGACTCGGCTCCGTCGCCGGTGCCGCCGCAGCAAGCTGCTCGGACACCGATGCGACCGCGGACGCGGGTGCGACCTCGAAGTCATCGCCGCGCTTGCGGAGATCGATGACGTCCGCATCATGCGCGTCGCGAAGAATGCGCAGAAAGAAGCGCTCGTCGAGCGTCTCGCTGTCGCGTCCCAGGAGCTCGCGCGCCTTGCGGCGAACGGCGCTCGCGGGAACGGGCTTGTCCTCGCTCGTCGTGAGCTCGGCCACTGCCTTCTTGAGCAACGTCAGTGCTTCGTCGCGAGTGAGACGCTCGCCGACCATCTCCGGCTCGGCGGCCGCGCGCGCTGCGGGCGCTGGTGCGCGCTCGGACGGCGGTGCGCTGACGGGTGCCTCGAGCGACGGTGCGAAGTGCGCCGTCCCCTCTGGCGGCGTGACCGACGATGTCGTCGCCTCGCTCGCGCCGCGCGGCTCGCGATCGCGGCCGCGGCCACGACCACCGCGTCCCCGACGGCTGCGTCGTGCCGCACTTTCTTCGGCCGTCTCGGTTCCGCGATCGACCGCGAGACGCGGTGCCGCTTCGCTCGACGACGATGCGGACGTGCTCGCGGCTGCCTTGCCGTCGGCGATGTCGACTTCCATCTGGCCGTTCTCGAGCTTCGTCACGCGAATGAGCCCGCGCTGCGCCGCTTCCTGCGCGAAGCGCGAGAACTTCGCCATGCCGAGATCCTTCTCGTCGAACGTCGAGTCGACTTCCTGCATCACCTGCTTGAGGCGATCGGAGCGCATGACGTCGCCGTTGCGCTTCATGCGCTGCGCGGCTTCGACCACGAGCTCCCACGGATCGTGCTTGACGTTCTCTTCCTCGTTCGTCTTCACCAGACCGGCGAGCGCGTTGTAGCTGTAGTACTCGTCGCAGTTCTGCACGAGCAGATCGCTGGACGATTCGCGAATGCCGACGCCGATGACGTATTTGCCGTACTCCTTGAGCTTCATCACGAGACTCGAGAAGTCCGAGTCGCCGCTGAGCAGGATGTACGTGCCGATCTCGGGGCGGTTGAAGACGAGCTCCATCGCGTCGATCGCGAGGCGGATGTCGGTGGCGTTCTTCTTCGACGATCCATAGGCCGGCGCCATGATCATGTCGATCGAGCTTTCGGCGAGCGGTACTACATATTGCGGATAGCGGCGCCAGTCTGCGTAGGCGCGCTGCACTGCGACCTTCCCCTTGATGATGCTGGAGCCGAGCAGGGAGCGGAGCTCGTGTCCGAGGTCGGAGCGGATGCCCATCGTGACGTTGTCGAAGTCGATGAGCAGTGCGGCGTTCGGCGCGGTGTGAAAGGGCGCCGGGATGTACGGTGATGCCGCCACCGGAGACATCGCCTGCGGGCCGCGGTGAATCGGAATGGCGGCCGGGCGGGGCGAGGAAACGGGACGGTTGTTTCTCGGGGTCATGACTTCCTATCGAGTGTGCGAGCTCATTGTGCGGAGCTCATTGCAGTGTGATCGAGCGCAACCATGCGCTCGAGCTCTCGCCGCCGCACCTTTCCGCTCCCGGTCATCGGGAAGGCATCGAAAAAGCGAACGAGATCAGGGAATTTGTACTCGGCCACCGTGTCACGAGCGAAAGCCTTGAGCTCGTTGCCAGTGATGACCGCTCCTTCAACGGGAACGACGCACGCGCAGACCAGCTCTCCCAGAATGTCGTGGGGGATACCGATCACGCAGACGTCATCCACCGCGGGATGCGCACGGAGCTGATCTTCGACTTCACGCGGATAGATTCGAAATCCTCCGCGCACGATCGTCTCCCTGCGGCGCCCCACGATTCGCACGTAGCCTTCCTCGTCGATGATCCCAAGATCACCAGTGAGGAAGAAGCCTTCCGGGGAGAACGACCGGGCGGTCTCCGTCGGCATGCGAACATAGCCTTGCATTACATTCGGCCCGCGAACGGCAATCTCGCCGACCGCCTCGGGCCCGTGCAGCGCACCCGTGACTACGTCCACCACCTTGATCTCGACACCGGGGAGTGCGCGTCCCACCGTAGTGAGCCGCTTGTCCGCGGGATCAGAGAAGCGTGTCATCGTCATCGTCGGACCGGTTTCCGTGAGCCCGTATGCGAGCTGCACGTTGCACCAGCGCCGAATGCGCCTTACCAACTCCTCGCTCACCGCCCCGCCGGCAATCACGCCGGTGCGCAGCGATGGAAACGCTGCCGGATCGAAGTCCGGCGCACGCATGATGAGCTGATACATCGTGGGCACACCGTGCATCACGGTGACCCGTTCCCGCTGCAACAGCGCTACTGCACCACTGGCGTCGAACTCGTCCTGCAACACCAGGGTCGCGCCGGCTGCGAGCGCGCCAACCAACACCGACAGCCCGAACATCGTGAAGAACGGCACCATCGCGAGGACGCGATCTGCCGGCTCCATCTCGAGGAGCTCGCCGGTTTGCTGCGCCGTCTCGACGATTGCTCGATTCGAGAGACGCACGCCTTTCGGCTTGCCCATCGTTCCGGACGTGTACATCAGCGCGAGATCCGACTCGTCGTTTGCGTGCAACGGCGGAAGGCTTCGCCCTGCCCCACTCGACAGCAGATCCTCGAACTGAAAGATCCGGTCGTCATACCACAGCTCCTCGCCACCGACGGTGATGAGGTAGAGCAGGTCCGGCAGCTCCGCGAGCATGTCCTCGAACAGCTGCAGGTAATCGACGCCGTGATGTCGCTCGAGCGCGATGACCGCAGAGACCTCGGCATGCCGAAGCTGGTACTTCAGCTCGTGGTAGCTGAGCCGAGGGTTCACGGGTACGACCGTGGAACCCAACTTCGAGGCTGCGAGGAGTGAGATCACCCACTCGGGCCAATTCGGCATCACGATCGCAATGCGATCGCCTGCCCCAATCCCCAACTCGGCCAGCGCCGCGGCCAGAGCCGCGGCTTTCGCGTTCACCTGCGCGTACGTGAGCGCGCGACCGTTCGCCACCAACGCCGTTCGCTCCGGGTGCTCTCCGGCTCGTGCGGCAAGGACGCGATCAAGCGTCCAGACATACGACATCAGGGGCGGGCCACAATCATACAATCTCGTAATCTACAACAAGTTGGGTCATTGAGGGAGGGCGTGCCCTACACGCCGTGGCCCCCTCAGGGCTACCTTCTGACTGTCGCACGATGAAACAGTCCTCCGAACCCTCCCGTAAATGACTCGGTGAA
>PLMM01000080.1 GCA_003142495.1 Gemmatimonadota bacterium
CCGCACTACGGCCCCTTCCAGGGCGCGCAGGCAGTGAACGACGCGGTGCGCGAGCTGCACGACGTGCTCTCGATGCGCGACTGCTCCCTCGACACGAAGATGCACTTCGCCGATCAGCGCGAGCTCTTCCAGCTGATGACGCGCACCCCCGGCTGCATTCGCTACGAGGTGAAGAAGTGCCTCGGCCCGTGCGTCGGCGGATGCACGGAGAGCGAATATCTCGAGCGCGTCGCGCTCGCGCGCGCGTTTCTCGACGGCCACGACGACGGCCCGATCGCCACGCTGCGCCACGAGATGGAAGTCGCGAGCGACAAGATGGAGTTCGAGCGCGCGGCATCGATGCGCGACAAGCTGTACCGCCTCGAGGCGCTCAAGCAGCAGTTCTTCCGCTTTCGCTTCGCGGTGGAGACGCTGTCGTTCATCTACACGGTGCCGGGCTACGGCGGCGAGGATCGCGTCTATCTGATTCGCCGCGGCCGGGTGCGCGCCGAGGACATTCCGCCGCAGGCAGTTCGCGATCACCGTCGCCTCGCGCATCTCACCGAGGCCGTGTACGGCACCACGGAGCGCGACACGGCGCAGATCCCGACGCACGAGATCGACGAGCTGCTGCTACTGTCGTCGTGGTTTCGCCGCTTCCCCGCGGAGCTCGCGCGCACCGTTCGCGCCACCGACGCCGGACTCACGCCCGTCACCGTCGTCTCCGCGCGCGCGCCGAAATCGCTCGCGAAGCTCGCCGACGCGCGCGCCGCCATTAGCGCCTGATCGCTACGGCGCCGCCGGCTCCTCGGCGCTCTCGGTCTCGCCGAATGGAATCACGATCTCGATCGGCGCAGGCACCTTGAGTCCATCGAACTCCGCAGGCACGAAGCGCATCCGCGCGACAGCATTCATCGCGGCCTCGACGTAGCGCTCGTCGCTCGGATCGTCGACGAGCGCGGTCATGGTGTCGACGCGCCCCGCCGCCGTCACGGCTCCGCGCACCGTCACGCTCCGCGGATGCGCGCGAGCCCAGCGTGGCATCTCGCGCGGAGGATTGTCCGGAAACGCGACCGCGCCGCAGCGCGTGTGCGAGGCGACGAACGGCGAGCCGTCCTCGTGCTGGCCGAACGTCACGAGCATGCGCACGGAATCCGGCATGTCCGCGGGCATCGGCACGCGATCCACATCCGATGGCGAGATCGCGAGCGCGCCATCGATGCTCGTGTCGAGCTCGCGCGCTCCCGAGCGCACGACGGAGAAGCGCTGCGCGAACGACCCATCGCGCACCACGAGCACCCCGTACGTCGCCGCGCGTGGTGGATCGCCCGCGCGCACACCAACTCGGCGCGCGATCGTCTCCGCGAGCTGCGCGAAATACTGGGTGTCCTGGGGCGCGGTCACGCGCGCGTCGAGCGACGCAACGAGCACTCCCTCGGACATGAGCTTGTCGCACGTGCGCGCGACGGTCACTCCACTTGGAAGCGTCACCGTCTGCGCGAGCGCCTGCTGTGCATCGAGTTGGCGGGAGAGTGCGCACGCCAATAGAGCGAAGAGCGCCAGTGCTCGTCGCATGGATTCCCCTCAGATTCGAGATTCGCGCCCTAAGCGGGCAGTGACACGATCTCCACCGCTGCCTCTCCATCGCGTATCGTCAACAGCCCGACGCTCGGCATCAGATGGAAGCGGCGCGGACCCGCCGCACCCGGGTTGATGACGAGTCGACCCTCCCGTCGCGTAACCGATTGCTTGTGCGTATGGCCATACACGATGACGGCTGCATCAAAGCGTTCTAGCAGCGCATCGGCGGTGAGTCGTCCTGACTCGTGGCCATGCTGAACCTGTATCAGCACGCCTCCCACCTCGCGCACGATCGTCGCCTGCAAGCGCGGATTTCCCGGAGTGTCGGTGTTGCCGTACACGGCCTCGACGGGTGCGATCAGCGCGAGCTCGTCGAGAATCTCATCGCCGCCGACATCGCCCGCGTGGAGAATGAGCTCGACACCGCGAAGTGCATCGTGAACCCCCGCACGCAGCTGACCGTGCGTATCGGAGATGAGTCCGACGACGTGAACGCCGTCAGCCCGCGCCATCACGCATCTCCGTCGGGCTCTGCTCCCCAGCGCTTGCCGAGTGAGTGATCGACATCGATGTGATCGAGCACGCGCGCGACGACGAAATCGACGAGATCGGTGATGTCTCGCGGCGCGTTGTAGAAGCCAGGCGCCGCCGGGAGCACGATCGCGCCGGCGCGCGTGAGACGCAGCATGTTCTCGAGATGGATGACGCTGAGCGGCGTCTCGCGCACGACGAGGATGAGCGGGCGCCGCTCCTTGAGCGTGACGTCGCCCGCGCGCTCCACGAGCGAGCGCGAGGTGCCGGCCGCGAGCGCGGCGAGCGTCCCCATCGAGCACGGACAGATGATCATCCCGCGTGTGCGCGCCGAGCCGGATGCGGGAGCCGCACCGCGATCCTCGGCGTCGTAGAGCGTGACGTACGTGTCCCAACCGTGAGGGTTCGTGCGCTCGCGGAGCTCCTGCAGCGACCCGATTCCCGATTCCATCTGGAGCAACCGCCAGCCGTGCGACGAGATCATCAGCCACACGCGCTCCTCCGCGCGCACCAGCGCCTCGACCAGGCGCACGGCGTACGGCGCGCCCGACGCTCCGGTGATGGCGACGACGATCGGTGCGCGCTCGCTCATGGCGCGAGCACCCGGCCCACGAGCACGAAGCAGAAGAAGGTGACACTCAACACGCCGTTCATCGTGAAGAACGCGGCATCGATGCGCGAGAGATCCGTCGGCCGCACGAGCGAGTGCTCGTAGATGAGCAGCAGCGCAACGACACACTCTCCCGCCCAATACAGCGCGCCCGCGCCGATCCCGAATCCCACCAGTGTGAGCATCGCGACGGTGAGGAGATGCAGCCCGCGCGCGATGGCGATCGCCGGCGCGGTGCCGTATCGCGCGGGCAATGAGTGCAACCCGTTAGCGCGATCGAAGTCGATGTCCTGCAGCGCGTAGAAGATGTCGAAGCCGCCGCCCCAGCTCATCACTGCAGCGGCGAGCGCTAGAAGCACCCACCACGGCTTGCTCCACGCGCCGGTCACCGCGAGATAGCCGCCCACGGGCGCGATCGACATGCCGACGCCGAGCGCGAGATGCGCGAAGCGGGTGAAGCGCTTGGTGTAGCTGTAAAGAAGCACCCAGCCGAGCGCGATCGGGGAGAGTGCGAAGCAGAGCGGGTTGAGCATCCAGGCGGCGCCCAAAAAGATCGCGGAGGCCGAGAGTACGGCCAGCGAGGCCTCGCGCACCGACATCGCCCCGCTCGGCAGCTCGCGCGCGGAGGTGCGCGGGTTGAGCGAGTCGATGTGGCGATCGGCAATGCGGTTGAAGCCCATCGCGGCAAAGCGGGCCGCCGTGAAAGCGACGGCCACCCAAAGTACGTCGACAACGCGTACCTCGTTGACATAACTGGCGATAGTAACCCCCACCAGGGCGAATGGCAGCGCAAAGAGCGTATGCGGCAGCTTCACGAAGTTCGCGTACCGCACGATCCTCGACGTCCCACCGAATGTCTGCCCCTCCCGCCCTGCGCCCGCCGCCGGCCCCCTCACTTACGATTCTCCGTCCGCGCGGAAACGCCCGCGCGTCCTCGTTCGCGCATCTCGCCGAGCCCAAGCTGCGACCACATCGCATCCACCTTCGCCTTCGTCCCCGCGTCCATCTCGATCACCGTCGGCCACTCCCGGCTGAACCCCTCCTCCGGCCACTTTTTCGTCGCGTCGATGCCCATCTTCGACCCATACGTGAACGCCCGGCTCGAGTGATCCAGCACATCCACCGGCCCCATCGTGAAGCGCGCGTCGCGTTCCGGATCGATGTTGTTGAGCGCCACCCACCACGCCTCGCGCGGATCGCGCACGTTCACCCACTTGTCGACAATCACCAGAATCTTCGCGAGCGACATCAACCCCTGCCCCCACAGCGCGTTCATCACCTTGTACGCCTGCCCCGGATACTGCTTGTCGATCGAGACGAACACGAGGTTGTGAAAGATCCCCTCGGCCGGCATGTGATAGTCGACGATCTCCGGCACGGTGAGCCTGAGCAGCGGGAGAAAAATCCGCTCGGTGGCGTGGCCGAGATAAAAATCTTCCATCGGCGGGCGACCGACGATCGTCGTCGCGTACACCGGATGCTCGCGCATCGTGATCGCCGTGACGTGAACGAGCGGATACAGATCGGCGAGCGAGTAAAAGCCGGTGTGATCGCCGAACGGCCCTTCCATCACAAGGGACTCTCCAGGATCCAAGTACCCCTCGATGACGAACTCCGCGTCGGCCGGCACCTCGAGATCGCACGTCAGCGCCTTCACGAGCTTCACCGGCTCCTTCCGCAGAAAGCCCGCGAAGAGAAACTCGTCGATCGTCGGCGGCAGCGGAGCCGACGCCGAGTACACGCTCGCGGGATCGGCGCCGATCGCGATGCACACGGGCATCTTCTCGCCCCGCTCCGCCATCTCGCGCCAGTGCGCGGCGCCCACCTTGTGCCGCTGCCAATGCATCGCGAGCGTGTCGCGCCCCATCTGCTGCACGCGATACATGCCAACATTGCGAATCCCGCGCACCGGATCCTTCGAGATCACCATCGGCAGCGTGATGTACGGGCCGCCGTCCTCCGGCCAGCAGGTGATGATCGGCAGCTTGTTGAGGTCTATGTCGGCGCCCTTCCAGACGATCGCCTGCGACGGCGCCGCACCCCCCTTCACGCGCGGCGGATACTTCCCGATCTCGAGCAGCTTCGGCAGCATCGAGAGCTTTCCCATCAGTCCGTCCGGCACCTTCAGCTGCACGAGCTCCGTGATGCGCGCGCCGATGTCGTCGAGATCCGTGACGCCGAGCGAAAGGGCCATGCGCTTCATGGAGCCGAAGAGATTGATCGCGACGGGATACGCCGAGCGCGATCCATCACGCAGCACCACATGCTCGAACAAGAGCGCGGGCCCGCCGTGCGGGCTCTTCATCACGCGATCCGCGATCTCGCACAACTCGAGCTCCGCGCGCACGGGATGCTTGATGCGCACCAGCTCACCGATGGAATCGATCTGCGCGATGAACTCCGGGATCGTGTTGATGCTCACGCGGCACGCTCGCCGTAATGCAGCGCTGAAATGCCGAAGGTGAGCGGCTCCCACTGCACGTTCGACATCCCCGCCAGGCGCATGCGGCCCGCGAGATGCTCGCCGTCGGGGAAGTTGTCGACGGAGCCAGGCAGATACTGATACGCCGTCCGATGCCCACTCACGAGTCGCCCGATCACAGGCAACACGTGGTGAAAATAGAAGTGGTAGGGCACGCGCACGGCGGCCGAGCGCGGAGTGGAGCAGTCGAGCACGACGATTCGCCCGCCGGGCGCGGTCACGCGCAACATCTCGCGAAGCCCGGCGTCGAGATCATCGAAGTTGCGCGCGCCGAAAGCGACAATGATGCCGGCCACGCTCTCATCGGCGAGTGGCAGCCGAAGCGCATCGGCCACGACCGGTCGCACCGGGAGCGTGCGCGACTTCACCGCGCCCGCGCGCAGCATCGGCTCCGCGAAGTCGGCGCCGATCACCTGCCCCGCGAACGAAGGCTCGCGCGCGATCGCCGCGCCAATGTCGAGCGTTCCCGCGCAGAGATCGACGTATGTGCCGCGCGGATCGCGCTGCCACTCGAGCGCCGCGATCGCACGGCGGCGCCAGCCGCGATCGATGTTGGCACTCAGAACGTGATTGAGAAAATCGTAGCGGGGCGCGATCTCCGAAAAGATGCGGCGCACGTAGGCCCGCTTTGCGCGTCCGCCTTGGGCCGCGGAGAGTGCCTCCTCCTCCTCGGTTATGGTGGACATCCAGCGAAAAGTGCTGGAGCCCCACTGAGGGCGCAAGCGTTCGCGCTGGCTCACCTCAGGGGCGCGGCTTACCTTATACGCGACGAGCGAGATGTTACGCGCTGTCTCCTTCTCTTGATGAATGGCCCTCGCTCTCGATCTCCGTAACCTCCCGGATGCCGACGTCGCCGCGCTCGCGAAAGAAGGGCGCGAGCCGGCCTTTCGGGAGCTGGTGCGGCGGTATGAGCGGCCCGTGTTCTCGCTGATCTTCCGGATGGTGCGCGACCGGGAAATGGCGGAAGACCTGGCGCAGGACACCTTCATCAAGGTGCTCAACAACATCGAGCGATACCGCCCTGAGTTCAAGCTGTCGAGCTGGCTGTTCAAGATCGCGAACAACGTCACCATCGATCACCTCCGCCGTCGCCAGCTGGCCACCGTCAGCCTCGACGGTTCTCCGCACGCCGCCACCGCCGCCGAAGCCCAGGCGACGTCGCTGGACGTCGAATCTCGAGGACAGTCGGCACTGGAAGCAATAGAATCGCGCGAGCTCGGCAACGCTATCGAGCAGGCGATCGGCAAGCTCCGCCCCGAATACCGCTCCTGCATCCTCCTTCGCCACGTCGAGGGACGCTCCTACGAGGAGATCGCCGCCACCCTGGACCTCCCCCTCGGAACCGTCAAAACCTACATCCACCGCGCCCGCCACGAGCTCCGCGAGGCGCTGGAAGATCTGCGCGAATGACCCGCTCGAGAGCCCGGTTAAACAGCCTTGAAACCTGCCCGGAACGGCCCCCGTATGAACCAGTGGAGGAATAGTGGAACGACACCTACTGCCTGAAGAGATCGACCTGCTGCTCGACGGCGAGGTCGGATTCGGAACACCGCCGCTCAAGGCGCACGTCCGAAGCTGCGCCGTGTGCAGCAAGGAGCTGGAGGGCGCGCGTGCGCTCGTCCGGCAGCTCGAGCATCTGCCGCACATCGCCCCGTCGCCGCTGTTCGCGAGCCGGGTGCTCGAGCGCGTGCAGCTGTTCGTACCGTGGCACGTCGCGCTCCTCGATTCCGTGCGCGGATTCATTCCGCAATCGCGCGCGCTGCGATTCGCCGCGGCCGGCATGTTCGCGTCGATAGCAGTCGTGCTCACCGTCGTCTCCGTGTGGGTGTTCACCCGCATCGACGCGGTGATGTTCACCGCCGATCTCGTGCTCGACCGCATGCGCACCGCTGCACTCGGCGCGATCGGCACGGGGATGTCGGCGCTCTTTGGCGAGGCGGCGCGACCGCTGCTCGCCGGCGGGGCACTGGGGCTCGCGACGGCGGCACTCCTATTGGTCGTCACGGGCGCGGCCGCTGCAACGATGATTCGTGTGGCGGCCGTTCGTGCGCGCGCCCGCTAGCGTGCGCCGCGCGCGGAGCTTCGCGATCGCGTTGGTTAGTGTCGCAATCGCGCACAACGGAGTCCTGGCCCAAAGCACCACCGATTCGTCACGCACCGCCGATCCCATCTCCGCGTCGCTCGACTCGCTCCACCGCGATGCGAACGGACTCTCGCTCGACCGGTCGTCGGTCAGCGCGAGCGCGCACACCGTCGAGGCCGCGCAGCATCTCACGGGCGACGTCGCCAGCTGGCACGGACCCCTCGAGATTCGCGGCACGGTCGACGGCAACGCGGTTGCGATCGGCAGCGACGTCGTGCTCCTCCCCGGCGGGCATGTGCGCGGCGACGCGGTGTCGGTG
>PLMM01000014.1 GCA_003142495.1 Gemmatimonadota bacterium
CGGCACGTCGCGCGTCACCACCGCGCCGGCGCCAACGAAGCAGTACTCGCCGAGCGTGTTGCCGCAGACGATGGTCGCGTTCGCGCCAATCGATGCGCCCTTGCGCACGAGCGTCTCGCGATACTCGTTCTTGCGCGACACGTGGCTGCGCGGATTGTAGACGTTGGTGAACACCATCGAGGGGCCGAGGAAGACATCGTCCTCGCAGATCACGCCCTCGTACAGGCTCACGTTGTTCTGCACCTTCACATTCCGCCCGAGCCTGACGCGCGGCATCACGACGACGTTCTGCCCGAGACTGCATGACGGCCCGATGTCGCAGCGCGCCATCACGTGCGCGAAGTGCCACACCTTCGTGCCGGCGCCGAGCACGCGCTCGTCATCGACGTACGCGGACTCGTGCACGAACGCACCGTTCGGCAGCTCGCGCATCTCGGGTGTGTCGCCGCGCGATTTGCGATCGCTCACGCGCGTTGATTCTCGCGCGAGAAGGCGCGCAGCGGCAGCGCGATCTCGTGCTCCGAGCGCGCCGATTCATAAATCGCGAGAATGAGCTCGAGCGACTTCCGCCCCTCGCGGCCATCGGTCTCCGCCGCCGCCTCGCCGCGCAGCACCGCGATCACATTTTCATAGTACGGCCGGTGCCCCGAGCCATACACCGACAGCGGGTTCGGCGCCGCGCGCAGCAGCTCCGCCTCGCGATCGATGTCGTCGTACTCCGCGAACTCCCAGTGCTCGATGCGATTGAGCGCCGTGCCGCCCACCTTCACGGTCCCACGCTCGCCGATCACCGTGATCGATCCCTCCATGTTCCGTGGGTACGCGAGCATCGTCACCTCGATCGTGCCGAGCGCGCCATTCCTGAAGCGCAGAATGGCGACGCCGGTGTCCTCGCTCTCGATGCGCCGCGCGAGCGTCGCCGTGCGCGCGGTGACCGACTCCACCTGTCCCACGAGCCACTGGATCATGTCGACATAGTGGCTCGCCTGATTCATGAACGCGCCGCCGTCAAACTCCCACGTGCCGCGCCACGGCGCCATGTCGTAGTACGACTGCGGGCGATTCCATCGCACCGTCGTATTCGCGAGATAGATGCGTCCGAAGCGTCCCGCATCAAGTGACCGCTTCAACAGCTGAATTGACGGATTCAACCGGTTCTGCTTCACGACGAAGAGATGCACACCCGCGGTGTCGCACGCCTTGACCAGCGCATCCGCTTCCTCGAGGCGCGTCGCCATCGGCTTCTCGCAGATCACGTGCAGTCCGCGCTCCGCCGCCATGATCCCCTGCCGCGGATGCATTCCGCTCGGGGTACAGATCGCGACGACATCGGCTTTCGCCGTGTCGAGCATCTTCTCGTAGCTCGTGAAGAACGGCACGCCTGCCTTCTCGCCGGCAGCCTTCGCGCGATCGGGCACCTCGTCGCACACCGCGACGAGCTCCAGCTTCGCGTTCGACGTGATCGCGTCGATGTGTCGCTCACTGATTCGGCCGCATCCCACCAGCATGATCCGAATCGGGCGGTCGTCGCCGAGCACGTTCACGTAACGCTCCATGTGTCGAGTGGGTCGCTCAGGCGTGAGCGACGACCGCGCGCTCCGGATGCCGAGGCTCGTGCTTCGCGCACGCATTCCGCGTGTCGATCACGAGCTGCGCATGGTTGCACACGCGATCATAATCGATGGACGAGTGATCGGTCACGACCATCACGGCGTCCGCATGGCGCAGCGCCGCATCGGTGAACGCCACGGACACGCCCACCGCACCAGCCGGCGTGTGCCCATCGGCGACGATCTCGGGGACGTACGGATCGTGATAGCTCACGACGACGCCCTTGTTCGTCAGCAGATCGAGGATCTCGAGCGCAGGCGACTCGCGCAGATCGTCGATGTCCTTCTTGTACGCGACGCCGAGCACGAGCACCTTCGAGCCCTTGAGCGGCTTCCCCGCCTCGTTGAGCGCGTCCTGCAGCTTCCCCACCCAGAACGCAGGCATCTCCGTGTTGATCTCGCCCGCGAGCTCGATCATCCGCGTCTTGTAGTGCAGCGTGCGCATCTTCCACGCGAGATAGTGCGGGTCGAGCGGAATGCAGTGCCCGCCGAGCCCCGGACCCGGCGTGAACTTCATGTAGCCGAAGGGCTTTGTCGCCGCCGCCTCGATCACTTCCCATACGTCGACGCCGAGCCTGTCGCAGATCATCGCCATCTCGTTAACGAGACCGATGTTGATCATGCGGAAGGTGTTCTCGAGCAGCTTCGTCAGCTCCGCAGCCTTCGTAGAACTCACCGGCACAACTTGCTCAGTGATCTTTCCATACAGCGCTGACCCCACTTCCAGACACGCCGGTGTCGTGCCGCCGATTACCTTTGGGGTATTGCGCATCGAGTACTGCGCGTTCCCGGGGTCTTCCCGCTCAGGCGAGAACACCAGGAACACGTCGCTCCCCACTTTCAACCCTCTCGACTCAATGCGCGGTTTGATCTCTTCATCAGTCGTGCCCGGATACGTTGTGCTCTCTAAACAGATGAGCTGGTCGGGGTGCAGAAACGGCAGTATCCCCTCTAGTGAGCCAATGACGAACGACAGATCCGGCTCACGGTCGCGATTGAGCGGCGTAGGAAGGCACATGATCATGACGTCCGTCTCCCCGGCGCGACTGTATTGGGTGGTCGCTGCCATGCCGCGCTCGGTCGCTGATGCAACGCGAGAATCGGGGATATGCACAAAGTAACTTTTGCCCGTGTTGAGGAAATCAATTTTCCGCGGGTCGATATCAAACCCAAGCACGGGGAAGCCCGCCTCTGAAAAGTCCAGCATAAGCGGGAGCCCAACGTACCCTAACCCCACAACTCCGATTCGTGCGCTTCTGTCGTTTATTCGTTTAAGGAGCCTGTCTTTAGCGTTGCCTGACATCACTGACCTCTTGCGATTTTTTACCGCACTCGCATCTGCAGCACGTTCATGTGGTGTATTACAAGTAATTTGGCTTTTATTTTCGTTCCCCCCACCACAGGTAGATTGGTGAATAAACGCGTCACTTATTATGGCAGGAAATTGAGTAGAACCTTACTGTCATCAGAATGTGCTGCACATACATCGTACGTTTACTCGATTTATATAAATTATACAAAATTATTAAGATACGTTATCGAAGGGGTGCTTTGCCGTTAAATCCCGACTAGAAATCATGATTTGTCGTTAAACTCTTTGGAACAAGCTATAGCCATAAATTTCGCTGATGTGAGTCAAAGCATCAGATGCTACGCGTTTCCTCAAAAGATGGNNTAAAGTTTTGGTCAACTTTTTTTGGTTGGAAAAAGGACACTGTCAAGTGCGTCTAGCTCGTATTGTAAACGTGCGGGAGTCGTTTTTAATTCACTACCCCTACCTTATCCTTATTGCGAAAGGTAAGCAGTTCGCCAAGATCTCGCACGATTAACGAAGGAAACTCGTCCTCACCTAAAACGTCGATCTGCTCGCGCGTTGTTTCGCCGCTCAACACGCAGATATAGCTGCATCCAACGTTACGCGCCATCCTCCCGTCGGTGTACAGCCTGTCGCCGACGATAGCTATGTGGTCGCGGCCGCAT
>PLMM01000328.1 GCA_003142495.1 Gemmatimonadota bacterium
CGTACTGTCCGGGGAAGACTCCGCCCTGATACGGCAGATTCACTCCTGACGAGTCGACGAGATACACGATCGGGATGCGGCAGCGCATGGCTATTTCCTGCGCGCGAAGAATCTTCTGGATGGTCTCCGGCCACCACGATCCCGCTTTCACCGTCGCATCGTTCGCGACGACGACGCATTCGCGCCCGTTCACCATCACGAGTCCGGTGACGACACCGGCGGCGGGGGCCTGCCCGTCGTACTTATCGTAGGCGAGGAGCAGCCCGACTTCGAGAAAACGCGAGCCGGGATCGGAGAGGAGCGCAATGCGCTCACGCGCGGTCAGCTTCCCCTGCGCGTGCTGGCGATCGGTTTTTGATCTGCCGCCGCCTTCGCGGAGCTTCGCCTCCAGCTCGCGAAGCTCGCTGGAGAGCTGGCCTAGCCGGGACATCACGCCTCCTGCTGCTGGCGCTCGGCGAACCACTCGCGGATGTACGTGATCAGATCGGTGGTGGCTGTGCCGGGGCCGAAGAGNNCTCGATGTCTTCGGCGGGGAGAATGCCCCCGCCAGTGATGAGGATGTCGTCTCGTCCCTGCTCGCGCACGAGGGCCAGCACGCGGGGGAAGAGCGTCATGTGCGCACCACTGAGGATCGAGAGGCCGATGACGTCGACATCCTCCTGGATGGCGGCCGTCGCGATCATCTCGGGCGTCTGGTGGAGCCCCGTGTAGATGACCTCCATGCCTGCGTCGCGCAGCGCAGCGGCGACGACTTTCGCGCCTCGATCGTGACCATCGAGGCCGGGCTTGGCGATCAGAACACGGATCGGACGCATCGATTCAAGTTATCGTAGGGGGCATCAACCCGCCAACTCGCTCTTCCGGGCGACGAGCGCCATCTCGGAGGAGCGGCGGGAGAGCGGCGCGCTGGACCAGCCGTCGAAGGCCTCCTCGACGATCAGCCCGGCGGACCGGCAAAGCTCGGCCAGGCGCGACGCGGTGTAGAGGCGAATGCGGTGCTCCCGCTCGCCCGCCGTACGCTTCCCGCTCCAGTGCGAGCGGATCGTGAGAATTCCGGAGAGCGGATCGAAGGTGCGCTCGTGCGCGACCATCGTCCCGTCTTCCGACTTCCACCAGTCGCGCGAGAGGAACTTCGCCATGACTCCGTCGCGGCTCCCACCATGCCAGACGAGCACTCCGTTCGGCTGCAGCACGCGCGCGAACTCGCGGATGACTTTGACATCATCCGCGGGATCCAAGAAGAAGCCAAAGCTCGTGAAGAGATTGAGCACGGCGGCGAAGCGACCGCTCCACATGGCAGGAAGCGTGCGCATGTCGCCCTGCACGTAGCGCAAATTCGAGTCGGTGCCGCGCTCGCGCGCGACGTCGAGCAGATGCTTCGAGTAGTCGAGCCCCGTTACATCGAAGCCACTCTCCGCAAGCAGATGCGCGTGCCGTCCCTGTCCGCACGGTACATCGAGCAGCCGCTCGCCGGTGGGAAGGCCTAGAATGTCGATCAGTCGCGAGACGTCGGCGCGATCGCGCGCCGGCGAGAAGATCGGTTCGTATTCGAGCAGGTACTGCGCGTCAAAGTACGATTCCCACCACTCCTTCGGGCGGCGCTTCTTAGCCGTCAAAAGAAGACCGGTTCGCGATAGGCGCCAAACACTTCCTCCATGGTCGCGCGAATCTCGTAGAGGGTGGCGTACGCGCGCGCGCACTCGAGAATGTGAGGAACGAGATTCTCGCTCGTGCGTGCGGCGGCCTCGAGCCCGTCGAGGCGCCGCTTCACGAGATCGTTGTCGCGCGTCGCTCGAAGCGCGGCGAGCCGCGTGCGCTGCTCGCGCTCCGTATCTCCGATCTTGAGCAGCGGAATCCTCAGCTCATCGTTCTCGACGATGAAGTCGTTGACGCCGACGATGATGCGCCGGTGCTGCTCGATCTCCCACTGCTGCCGCGCGGCCGATTCGGCGATGCGGCGCTGGAACCATCCGGTTTCGAGCGCGCGCACCACACCGCCCGCGCGATCGATCTCCTCGAACAGCGACTCGGCCTCACTCTCGAGCTTGTCGGTGAGCGCCTCCACATAGTAGGAGCCGCCGAGCGGGTCGATGACGTTGGGGACACCGCTCTCGAAGGCGAGGATCTGCTGCGTGCGCAGCGCGACCTGCACCGAGTGCTCGGTGGGCAGCGCGAGCGTCTCGTCCATCGAGTTCGTGTGCAGCGACTGCGTGCCGCCGAGCGCCGCGGCCATCGCCTGATACGCAACGCGGACGACGTTGTTCATCGGCTGCGCGGCGGTGAGCGTCACGCCGGCGGTCTGCGAGTGGAAGCGCATTGCCCACGAGCGCGGATCCTTCGCACCGAAACGATCGCGCATGTGGCGCGCCCAGATGCGGCGCGCGGCGCGGAGCTTGGCGATCTCCTCGAAGAAATCGTTGTGGATGTCCCAGAAGAACGAGAGGCGCGGCGCGAAGTCATCGATCTTGAGCCCGCGCGCCACGCCACGCTCGACGTAGGTGAAGCCATCGGCGAGCGTGAACGCGAGCTCCTGCGCCGCAGTCGAGCCGGCCTCGCGAATGTGGTAGCCCGAGATCGAGATCGTGTTCCACTTCGGCGCGTGCTGCGCGCTCCACTCGAAGCCATCGACGATGAGGCGCAGCGCGGGCTCGATCGGATAGACCCACGCGTGCTGGGCCATGTATTCCTTCAGAATGTCGTTCTGAATCGTCCCCTGCAGCTTCGATGCGTCGATCCCCTTCTTTTCGGCCGCCGCGATGTAGAAGCAATAGAGTATGATCGCGGGGCCATTGATCGTCATCGACGTCGAGACCTGATCGAGCGGAATGCCCGCGAAGAGCGTCTCCATGTCGGCGAGGCTCGAGATGGCGACGCCGCACTTTCCCACTTCGCCCTCGGAGCGCGGGTGGTCGGAGTCGTAGCCCATCAGCGTCGGGAAGTCGAAGGCGACGGAGAGCCCCGTTTGCCCGTGCTCGAGCAGGAACTTGTAGCGCGCGTTGGTATCGTGCGCGCTGCCAAAGCCCGCGAACTGGCGCATCGTCCAGAGCCGGCCGCGATAGCCGGTGGGGTGGATGCCGCGCGTGTACGGGAACTCTCCGGGCTGCGGGTTCTGGAAATCGCCCGGGCCATACACCCGCTCGACCGGCACTCCACTGATTGTCGTAAACTGGCGTTCGGCGGTTTTCATGGGCGCTACCGTTATCTTAGCGCCACGCTATATTGAAGATTGAAGTACCAAACGCAATGTTCAAACCTACGATTTTTCGGGAATACGACATCCGCGGCGCGGCCGGCGTCGAATTGCTGGACCCCGATGTCGAACAGCTCGGCCGCGCCTTCGGCACCTACCTGCGGCGCCATGCGGGCCAGCGGATCAGCCTGGGACGCGACACCCGCCTGAGCTCGCCCCGTTTAAGGGACGCGTTGCTGCGCGGCCTGAAGGCCAGCGGCTGCGACGTAATCGATCTCGGAGTGGTGCCCACCCCCGTGCTCTACTATTCGGTCTTCCACCTGAAAACCGATGGCGCCGTGATGATCACGGGCAGTCACAATCCGCCCGAGTTCAACGGCTTCAAAACCGTCTGCGGCGCCTCCACCATTCATGGCGCCGCCATCCAGGAGATCCGCCGCATGATCGAAACCGGCGACATGGCCGCTGGCGCCGGCACGGAAACCACGGCCGACGTGGTGACGCCCTATGTGGCGGAAGTCTCCGCGCAGTTCCACTTCCCGCGGCGCATTCGCGTCGTCTTCGACGCCGGCAACGGCACCGGCGGAGCGGTGATGCACCGCATTCTCGAAAACCTCAATGTGGACGCCACCGAAATGTTTTTCGAAATGGATGGCCGGTTCCCCAACCACCATCCCGACCCCACGGTGCCCGAAAACCTCCAGCCTCTCATCGCAAAGGTGCGCGGATCCAAGGCCGATCTCGGCATCGCCTTCGATGGCGATACCGACCGCATCGGCGCGGTGGACGAGCGCGGCGCCATCGTCTGGGGCGATCAACTCATGATCGTCTATGGCCGGGAAATTCTCACTCGTAAGCCGGGCGCCACCTTCATCGGCGAAGTGAAATGCTCGCAGTCGATGTACGACGATCTGAGGGCGCGCGGCGGCAACCCCATCATGTGGAAGACCGGCCACTCGTTGATCAAGGCCAAGATGATGGAGACGCATGCCGAACTGGCCGGCGAAATGAGCGGCCACATCTTCTTCGC
>PLMM01000331.1 GCA_003142495.1 Gemmatimonadota bacterium
GGCCGCCCCTCGATGCGCAGCTCGTTCACGTACGAGATGTAGACGACCGCCGTCTGCACGCTCACGCCGAACAGCGCGAGGAAGCCGATCCCCGAGCTCACCGAGAACGGCGTGCCCGTGAGCTTGAGCGCGAGAATCCCGCCGATCGGCGCCGACAGCACCACGCCGAGCACCGTGATCCCCGGGAACTTGAAGTTGCTGTAGAGTGCGAACAGGATGAGAAAGATCAGCACGATCGTAATCGGCAACACCACCTGCAGCTGTCCGCGCGACGCCGCGTAGTCCTCGTACTCGCCACCCCAGCGCAGTCTGTACCCCGGCGGCATCCGCACCTTCTTCGCGACCTGCTCCTGCGCATCCTTCACCGCGCCTGCGAGGTCGCGCCCGGTCACCGAGTACTGCACGCCGATGAAGCGCGAGTTGTCCTGCCTGTAGATGAACGACGCGCCGTTCGCGAGCTGGATGTCCGCAAGCTCGCGCATCGGCAGCTGCTCCCCATCCGGCGCCAGCACTCGAATATTCCCGATCGCGTCTGGCGTCTCCCGATACTTTGGCTCGAGCCGCACCACGAGGTCGAACGTCCGCTCGCCCTGCGCCACCGTCGTCGCCGCGCTGCCGCCAACCGCCGCCTCGAGCAGCGCGTTGATGTCCGCGACGTTGATCCCATACCGCGCAATCTTCGCGCGATCGATCTTCACCGTCAGGCTCGGCTGCCCCAGCTCCTGCACGAGCGTCACCTGCGTGATGCCACGCACCGAGTCGAGCACCTGCTTCACTTCCTTCCCCTTCGACTCCAGCGTCGCGAGATCCTCGCCGAAGAGCTTCACGTCCAGTGAGCTCTTGAGCCCCGTCTCCGCCTCGTTCACCGCATCCTCGGCCGGCTGCGTGTAGTTGAACGTGATCCCCGGAAACGCCGAGAGCTTCTTGTCGATCGCAGCGATCAGCTCGGGCTTGGTGTGAATGGAGCCATTCCACTCATCGTACGGCTTGAGCCCAACGTAGAACTCTGCGTTGAAGAATCCGGTGGGATCGGTGCCATCGTCGGGGCGCCCATGCTCATTCGCGACGGTCGTCACCTCGGGGAAGGATCGCAGTATCGCGCGAATCTGCGGCACGATGCGCGACGACTCCTCGAACGAGATCGTGTACGGCATCGTCGATCGCACCCAGAGCGCGCCTTCGTCGAGCTTCGGCATGAACTCGCCGCCGATCGTCGGGATGACCACGAGCGCCAACACGAACAGCACCGTTGACGCGCCGATCACGCGCCACGGATAGGTCAGCGACCAGCTCAGCGCGCGCGAGTACCGATCGAGCATCCACTCGAACACCGGATTGCGTCGCTCGCGCACGGTTCCGCGCATCACCCAAATACAGAGCACCGGCAGCAGCGTCAGCGTCAACACGAACGAGCCGATCACCGCGAAGATCGTCGTGTCCGCCATCGGCTGAAAGAGCTTCCCCGACGGGCCCGCAAGCGCATAGATGGGCAGAAAGCCCGCGATGATCACCGCCACCGCGAACAAGATCGGCCGATCCACCTCGGCCGCCGCATCCACGATCACCTCGCGCAGGTTGTAGTCGGTGCCGTGTCGCAGCGCGAGCTGTCGAAAAATGTTCTCCACCATCACCACGGCGCAGTCGACGATGATGCCGAAGTCGATCGCGCCGATCGAGAGCAGATTCGCCGGGATGTGCTTCAAGTCCAGGCAGATGAACGCGAACAGCAGCGACAGCGGAATCGTCACCGCGACGATCAGCCCCGCGCGAATGTCGTACAAAAAGAAGATCAGAATCACGATGACGATCACGATGCCGCGCAGCAGGTTGTCCTGCACCGTGCGCGTCGTCAGCGCGACGAGATCACTGCGATCGTAGAACGGGCGCACCTTCACATCCTTCGGAAGGATCGAGTCGTTCAGCTCCGCCGTCTTCGCCTCCACGGCCTTGAGCACCGTCTGCGCCTGCTCGCCCTTCCGCAGCAGGATGACTCCCTCCACCGCATCGTCCACCGTCCCGATGCCGAACTGCCCCAGCCGCGGCGCCGCACCGATCACGACCTCCCCAATGTCCTTCACGAGCACCGGCGTTCCGTTGTGCACCGCGACGACGACGTTGCCGATGTCTTCGAGCGTCTGCACGCGCCCGAGCCCGCGCACGTAGTAGAACTGGCCGCCCTCCGAATAGAAGCCGCCGCCCGCATTTCCATTGTTCGCGGCCAGCGCCGTCGCCACAGTGGGAACCGAAAGCCCCGCGCCCGCAAGACGAATCGGGTCGAGCACGACCTGATATTGCATCGTCTCGCCGCCGAGCGAGGACATGTCGGCAACGCCAGGCACGGACTTGTACTGCCGCGCGAGCAGCCAGTCCTGAATGACCTTGAGCTCCATCGCCGAGCGATCCTTGCTCTCGACGACGTAGCGGTAGACGAGACCGGACGGTGAGAAGAGCGGAGCAACCGACGGCGTTACACCATCGGGGAGAGCGAGATCGGGAAGCCGCTCGAACGCCTGCTGCCGCGCGAAGTAGTTGTCGGTTCGATCGTCGAAGGTGAGCGTGACATCGGACAGTCCGTAGAGCGAGATGGATCGCATCACCTTGAGCCCCGGCAGCCCGTTCATCACGAGCTCGGTCGGCGCAGTGATCAGCTGCTCGACCTCTTCCGCCGCGTGCCCCGGCCACTGCGTCACGATCTCGACCATCGGCGGCGAGAGATCGGGATACGCATCCACCGGCAGCCGCTTGAGCGACCAGATGCCAACGCCGATCAAGAGCAGCGCGAGGAAGACGACGATCAGCCGCTGGTCGATCGATGCCTGAACGATTCGATTGACGAACGACCGCTTGAAGTGCTGCTGAACGTCGGGAATCGGCGTCTCTTCTTTCATCGGCTCGCTCATTGACTCTGCGCGAACTGAAGAAAGAGCCCGCCCACCTGGATCACACGCTCGCCATCCTTGAGCCCCGCGCTGACCTCGTACTGATCGTTCACGCGGGAGCCCAGTGTCACCTGCCGTCGCTCGAACCCTCCTGCGGGCGATTGCACGAACACGAATGGGAGATTGTTCTCATCGCGCAACACCGCACTCACCGGGAGAAGAATTCCCTTCTTCTCCTTCGACGAGTGAATCGTCACCGTGACGTACATGTCGCGCTTGAGCAGATGCCCCGTGTTCGGCACCACCACGCGCACCTGCGTCGCCTTCGTCGCCGGATCCACCAGCGCCTGAACGTAGTCCACCGTACCAGTGAGCGGCTTCGGCGACGCGCCCGTCACAATGTCGACCTTGTCGCCGTGCACCACACTCGCGAGATCGCTCTCGAACACGCTCGCCATCACCCACACCGTCGAGAGATCGGCCACCCTGAACGTCGGCGTCGTTCCCGCCTGCAGCAGCTGCCCCGGATTGATCAGCTTCTCCACCACCGTCCCCTCGATCGGCGCGCGAATCACGCCTTGCACCGCCGCCACCGCCTTGTTCTCGCGCAGCCCGCTGAGCGTCGACGAGTCGACACCCAGTGCCTCGAGCGCCTGCAGCGCCGCATCGCGATCGGCTTCGGCGCTCAACGCATCCGTCTGCGCCTGCTCCATGTCGCGGCGCGCAATTCCATCGTTCTTGAACAGCGCGGAGTCGAGCCCGGCAACGCGCCGCGTCTGCACCGCCGTCGCCTGCGCCTTTCGGAAATCCGACACCGCACTCGCAAAGTCCGGCGACGACACCGTCGCGAGCACGGCGCCCTTCTTCACCCACGCGCCAGGCTCCACGAGAATGCGAAGCACGGGCCCCGAGANNGCGACAGCACCTGCGTCGAGATGTCGCCATCGAAGGCGACGGTCCCCGTCGTCTGCACCTCCGGGCGGAACGACACCGCGGCCACCGGCGCGATCTTCAGATGCTCGAGCTGGTCGGGAGTGAGCGTCGTGGTCGCGATGCCGGGCGCCGCGCCCTTTGCGGACGTGCTATCCGACACCGCCTTCGCCTCGCTCCTCCCGCCACACGCGCCGAGCACGATGAGGGCGAGCGGAATCGACAGGCGGCCGACGCTCGAAGTAATGCAGTCCTTATTCATGCGATTTCTCATCAGGCGTGGAGTCGAGCGGAGCGCCCGTCGCGCGCTCGAGATCGGCGACGGCATCATTGAGTGCGCCCAGCGCAGTCGTGTACTGGTTCTTTGCATTGAGCAGCGTTCGCTGCGCGTCGATCACCTCGAGCGCCGACGAGCCGCCGAGCCCATAGCTCGACGAGGCGATCCGGTACTGCTCCTCCGCGCTCGGCACCAGCCTCTCGTCAAGGAACTGCACCTGTCTGAGCGCCGTCGACGCCGTCGCGTACGAGTTGCGGAGATCCTGCCCCACCTGCGCGATCACATCGCGATACGACTCGGTGAGCTCGAGCTCGCGATGCTTCGCCTCCGCCACCTCGCCGCGCTGGTGCTGCCAGAAGAAAATCGGCAGATCGATGCCGATCGACGTCGTGTACGTCGGATCTTCGCCGTAGATGTTGTTGCGCGAGAGGCCGAGCGTGATGTCCGGCAGAAAGTATTGCTGCGCGAGCCGCTCGTTCGCCTTCGCACTCTCGCGCTGTCGCTGCAGCCCGCGCAGCTCGGGGCGCAAGAGCATCGCGAGCTTCTCCAATCGATCGAAGTCCGTCGGCACCACTGGCACGCCAAGCGTGTCTGCCGGCTCGATCGATGCGCCGAGCACGCGCCCGAGCAGTCGGTTGAGCCCCGCACGCGCATTCGCGATCCCGCGCTCGTTGGCGATGAGATCGTTCTCGGACTGCGCGACATCCACCTGCCCCTTGATGATGTCGAGCTTCGCCGCCGTCCCCGCGTTGAAGCGCGCCTCCGTCTTCTTCACGAAGTCCTCGGCCAGCGACTTCGTGACGAGCAGATCTTCGCGATGCCGGAGCGCGACGAGCAGCGAGTCGTAGGCCTGCGCAGTTTGCGAGGCGATGAGCTGGCGTTGCTGGATATAGAGCTCGTCGAAGTTTCCGAGGTCTCCCTTCGCTGCCTGTCCGCGCAAAATGATCTTGTTCGGGAACGGAATCGTGATCCCGATGCCGAGATCGGTTTCGTTCGAGCTGTGCGGCCGAGCGATGCCATTCGCGCCGAGCACCGCGGCGGAGACGGAGGGCTCGGGGAGCGCGTAGCCTTCGGTCACACGCGCACGCGCCTGCGCGATCTGCTCGCGCGCGACGGCGAGCGTCGGGTTGTGCGCGAGCGCCTCGGTGATGGCCTCGTTGCGATCGAGGCGGAGCGGCGCGGTGGTGCTGTCCTGCATCTGCGCACTGAGCCGCGCGGCCGGGCGCGATTGCGCGGCGAGCGGCGAGAACGCGCCCAGGAGTAGCAGCGAATGGCGTGCGAAAATCCGAATGATCATCCCTCTCCAGGCTCGTACGACGGCGGTCACGCGAAGCACGATGAAAACCGTGCATTCGGCGCCGCGATGAGTGCAGGCGTCGGTTACGAATCAGCTCTGGATCGGGATCAGCTCGGGCGGCACACGCGTGCGCGCTCTACGTGGCGCAGCGGTGCGTCGTGATGCGTGAGGGGCCGCCGGGGCGGCCGCCGATCAGAGCTCGCGCTGAGCGGGAGGTGCTCGGGGAGACGCGACGGAGAAGCGATCGAGCGTGATCGCGGGGAGCTCGACGCTTGCGACGACGCTCGCCGGATGCTCGGTGGGCAGCGCGACTCGCATGGTGAGCTCGGTGCGCCCGATGAGCTGCCGGGCAACGCACACCGCGCAATTCGCCTCATCGTGCGAATAGTGCGCAGTGGTTCCGTACGCCTCGACGTGCGACGGCGCACTTTTCCCCTCGTTCGCGTCCGCGAACGGAACGACGGCCACAATGTCGAACTGCGCGAGCGCGAACATCGCGAGCGCGAACCAGAACCACTGTGGGCGTTTACGAACCGAGGGGCGGACGGGCGTCATGAGCGTAGAACGTTACCTTGATAGTAGAAGGCTGTCGAGCCACGGCCGGTGTTAGCCGTGCGAATATTGAGCTAAACGCTCGAACAACCGATCATCCTTGTGACTATATATGAAAGCTGTCGGTCACGGGGAGCCATTCAACGAACTCGAGGACGGGCAGAATGCGGCTGGGAATCATCGGTGCCGGGCACGCAGGTGGTACACTCGGAAGGTTGTGGGAGTCGCAGGGGCACGACGTCCGCTTCGGCGTTCGCGATCCAGGCACCGAATCAGGCGGCGGACTGAGCCACGATCGCATCGGAACCGTCGCCGATGTTGCCGCCTTCGGCGATGTCATTATCCTCGCCATACCATACGCAGCAACCGCCGATGCGCTGAAAGCCGCTGGTCCGCTCGCCGGTAAAACCGTCATCGATTGCACCAATCCCGTGCTCCCCGATCTCTCGGGTCTCGCCATCGGCACGACAACGTCTGCCGGCGAAGAAGTCGCGAAGCTGGTGCCCGCCGCGAAGGTGGTGAAGGCCTTCAACTCCATAGGTTACACGAACTTCGCAAACCCGGTGTTCAAGGGCGAGAAGGCCTCGATGTTCTATTGCGGGGACGACGCGGGCGCGAAGCTCATCGTTGCTGAGCTCGGCAATCAACTCGGCTTCGACATGGTCGACTCCGG
>PLMM01000150.1 GCA_003142495.1 Gemmatimonadota bacterium
ACTTCATGTGGCCGCTGATCGTGCTGTCGGACGAGCGGCGCTACACGTTGCCGGTCGCGCTCGCGAGCCTCGTGGGCGAGCACGTGCAGGACACGGAGCTCATGATGGCCGGGTCTGTGTTGACGGTGCTGCCGGTGGTCATCGTGTTCCTCGTGCTGCAGCGCTACTACATCCAGGGCGTGATGGCCGGGAGTGTGAAGGGGTGAGCCTCCGGCTGCTCTCTTCTCTGGCACCGTTGAGCGCGATGATCCTCGCCGCCGCCGGCGCGCGCGCGCAATTGGCCGTACCCGCGCTCCCCAGCTCGGCGCGGCTGCTCGATGGCTTTGAGAGCACCGCGGGGTGGAGCGCGCATCCATCCGATGGCGTGTCGCTCGCGATCTCGATGGACTCGAGCGGCACGCACGGTCGCGCGATGCGCCTCGACTTCGACTTTCACGGGCACGGCGGCTACGCGATCGCGCGAAGGAAGTTCGATTTCGCGCTTCCGGAGAACTATGCCTTCTCGTATCGCATTCGAGGGCAGGCGCCGGCCGAGAACTTCGAGGTGAAGCTGATCGACTCGACGGGCGACAACGTGTGGTGGAACAATGCGGTGAACGTGCACTTCCCCGAAGAGTGGACGGCTGTCACGCTCAAGAAGCGGCACATCACCTTCGCGTGGGGGCCGCGCGGCGGTGGCGAGCTTGGTACTCTCGCGGCGATCGAGCTGTCGATCACCGCGGGGAGTGGCGGCAAGGGCACCGTGTGGCTGGAGGCGCTGACGTTCACGCCGCTCGATCCGGTGCGCGCGTACAAGGGAACACCGGTGGTGAGCAAGGACGCGCAGAGCTATTCGCTCGACTTCGGAAGCACGCGCGAGTACGGCGGCGCAACGATCGACTGGGCCGGCTCGGCGCCGTCGCGCTACGTGGTGGAGACGTCGGCCGATGGCGCGGCGTGGGACAGCGTGTACGCCGCGAACGGCAGCAACAGCAGCCGCGACTGGATCTATCTCCCCGAGATGGAGTCGCGCTATCTGCGCGTGCGGATTCCGGCGTCCGCGAATGCGCCTCACGCGTACGCGATCCGCGAGCTCTCCGTGATACCGGTGGAGTGGTCCGCGACGCGGAACGACTTCTTCGCGCACGTCGCGGCGAGCGCGCCGGCCGGGAGCTATCCGAAGTATCTGAGCAAGAAGCAATCGTACTGGACGGTGATCGGTGTCGACGGTGATGATGCGGAGGCGCTGATCAACGAGCAGGGCGCGATCGAGCCGCATGCGGGGGGCTTCTCGCTCGAGCCCTTCCTGCGCGTGGGTGGGAAGCTCGTGACGTGGCACGATGCTCGGCAAACGCAGTCGCTCGCACAGAAATATCTGCCGATCCCCTCCGTCACGTGGACGGCGGGCGCGCTCAGGCTCGAGGTGACGACGTTCGCGAGTGGCGCGCTGGACTCGTCGTCGCTCTACGCGCGCTACCGCGTCACGAACGCCGGGAAGGCGACCGCCAAGCCGAGGCTCTATCTCGCCGTGCGCCCCTTCCAGGTAAATCCGAGCTGGCAATTCCTCGCGACGCAGGGCGGCGACGCGCGCATCGCGCACATCGCGTGGGAAGACACGCTCCTTCGCGTCAACGATGGCTGGACCGTTGTGCCGCTCACCGCACCGGCCGCCGTTGGCGCGTCGACCTTCGACGAGGGAGAGATCGTCGAGTCGTTGCGCGCGGGCTCGCTCCCCGCGCGCCACGATGTGCGCGACGCAATGGAGCACGCCTCGGCGGCGATGTCCTATCCGCTTACGATACCCGCGGGCAAGTCACGCGACGTGTACGTGCTGATGCCCTTGCACGAGCACGGCGCGCTCTCGCATCCGTTCGCGAGCGACGCGAAGGCGAGCGCGTTCGTGTCGACGCAGCTCGCGCAGACGACCAAATCGTGGGAGGCGGGCCTCAATCGCGTGTCGATCTCGCTGCCGCCCTCGGCCTCGCGCATCACCGAGACGCTGCGTGCGCAGCTCGCGTACATCCTCGTGAACGATCGCGGCGCTCAGATCCACCCCGGCGCCCGCTCGTACGCGCGCTCGTGGATCCGCGACGGCTCGATGATCGGCGCCGCGCTCTTGAGGCTCGGGCACCCCGAGCAGGTGCGCGCCTTCCTCGACTGGTACGCGCCCTATCAGTTCCCGAACGGGAAGGTGCCGTGCTGCGTCGACGCGCGCGGCGCCGATCCCGTTCCCGAGAACGACAGCCACGGTGAGCTCGTCTACGCCATTGCCGACTACTTCCGCTACACGGGCGACACCACCTTCCTCGTGAAGATGTGGCCGCACGTCGTGGGCGCTGTTGGCTACATGGACACGCTGCGCGCCGAGCGGCTCACCGCTGAGTATGAGAAGGGCACCGCGCGCGCCTACCGCGGACTCTTCCCGCAGTCCATCAGCCACGAAGGCTACTCGGCCAAGCCGATGCACTCGTTCTGGGACGATCTCTTCGGGCTCCGCGGCTACGCGGACGCCGCCTTCATTGCGACTGTGCTGCATCACGCAAGCGAGGCAAGGGATTTCGCGGCGAAGCGCGACGGCTTCCGCGCCGACATCGTGGCCTCGTACCGCGCGAGCATGGCGCAGCAGCACATCAACTTTCTCCCCGGCTCCGTGGAGCTCGGCGACTTCGATGCGACGTCGACCACCGTCGGCGTCGCGCCGGTGGGCGAGCTCGCATCGCTCCCCGACACCGCGCTCAGGAACACCTTCGACAAGTACTGGAGCAACTCCCAGAAGCGTCGCGCAGCGGGTGCGGTGTGGGATGCGTATACCCCGTACGAGCTTCGCACGGTCGGCACCTTCGTGCGACTTGGGCAAAAGCAGCGCGCGCTCTCGATGCTCGACTTCTTCTTCGAGGGACAGCGGCCGGCGGCGTGGAGGCAGTGGGCCGAGGTGGTGTGGCACGATCGGGATACGCCCAAGTTCATCGGCGACATGCCGCATACCTGGGTCGGGTCGGACTACATTCGCTCGGTGCTCGACCTGTTCGCGTACGATCGCGCGTCGGACAGCGCGCTGGTGGTGGGTGCGGGGATCGCCGAGAAGTGGGTGCGCGAGGCGCCCGGCGTGAAGATCCGCGCGCTCGGCACACCGTACGGCCCGATTGATTTCGACGTTCGCGCGACGGGTGCGTCGCTCGTCGCACATCTCGGCGGATCGATGAAAATGCCGCCGGGCGGGATCGCTTTTCGCTCGCCGGTCGACGCAGCTATCGCGAGCGCGCGCGTGAATGGAAGTGCCGTAATACCGTCCGCGAGCGGAGAGGTGTTGGTGCACCAACTCCCGGCTATCATCGCACTGACCTTTCGCACAACACGATGAACGATAAGAGCAACACGATCGCGCACGAGCACGTGCTCGCGAACGATCGCTATCATGTCACGATCGCCGACGATGGAACCGGAAGCTCGCACTTCGGGATGCTCGCGATCACGCGTCGCACCCCCGATCGCAGGCGCGAGACGGATTCCTTCGTGCTGTACATCCGCGATCTCGAGAGCGGAGACGTGTGGTCTGCCGGCGCAGAGCCCGTGCGCCACGCGGAGGATCCGTACGAGGCGATCGCGCGCGATGGGATCGTCACGCTCGTCCGCGAGCACGCGGGCATCCGCACGACGCTCGAGATCACGCTCGCGACGAATACGCCGGCGGAGGAGCGCAGGCTCACGATCGAGAATCTGAGCGGTCGGGCGTGCACGCTCGACGTGACGACGTACGCCGAGCTGGTGCTCAACACGCCCGTCGCGGACGCGGCGCATCCCGCGTTCTCGAAGCTCTTCGTGGAGACGGAGTGGGACGGCGCGCACCAGGCGCTGCTCGCGATGCGCCGGCTGCGCGCGACGGACGACGAGCCTCTCTGGGTGGTCCACACGCTGCGAAGCGTGGGCGGCGCGCAGAGGCTCGCGTGGGAGACGGACCGCATGCGCTTCCTCGGGCGCGGGCGTACGACGGCGCAACCGAGGTCGCTCGATGCCGGTGGAGAGCTGAGCGGGACGACGGGGGCGGTGCTCGATCCCATCTTTAGTTTGCGTAGTACCGTCTCCCTTGCGATCGGCGCGAGCGCGGAGCTCGTCGCGATGCTCGGCGCGGGGCATACGAGGGAAGAGGTGCTGGCGATCGTAGCGCAGCGCGGCGCGCCTGCATCGCGCGGCATCTCGCCGCGCGCGGCGGTGAAGTCATCGGCGCCCACGCCAACCGATCGCTACCGCCCCGATGCCGCGCCCACCTCCACCATCGCTGCAAACAGCAGCGAGGAGCTCCGCTTCTTCAACGGGCTGGGCGGCTTCTCCAGCGACGGAACCGAATACGTGACAAGGCTGGATGCGACGCCGAGTGGGCTCAGGTGGCCGCCGATGCCGTGGTCGAATGTGATTGCGAATGAGAACGCCGGCTTCATCGTGACGGGAAGCGGCGCGGTCACGAGCTGGAGCGCGAACTCGCGGGAGAATCGGCTCACCCCGTGGTTCAACGATCCGGTCTCCGATCCGTTCGGCGAGGCGATCTATCTACGCGATGAGGAGACGGGCGCGTTCTGGTCGCCGTTGCCCGGTCCGACGCCGGCGCCCGCGCCTTACGAAGTGCGTCACGGCTTCGGCTACACCACGTGGCATCACACGAGCCACGAGCTCGAGCAAATCACGACGACGTGGATGCCGCGCCACGATCCGGTGAAGCTCGTGCGCGTCTGCCTCACGAACACGAGCACGCGCGCGCGCACCATCACGGTGACGAGCTACGCGCACCTCGTGCTCGGCGGCGTGCCGTGGGTGACGGCGCCGAACGTCGTCACCGCACGCGATGCGCATAGCGGCGCAATCCTCGCGACGAATCCCTCGCGCGGCGAGTTCTCGAAGCGCACTGCGATCGCAGCGCTCGTCGCCCCGCCCGGCTCGGGCCCCGTGAGCGCCACCGGCGATCGCACGGCCTTCCTCGGCCGCACCGGCAGCGTGCGCGACCCCGCCGCTCTTCACTCGAGCGCGCCGCTGGATGGTCGTGTCGGCGCGGAGCTCGATCCGTGCGCCGCCTTCCGCGCGACCTTCACGATCGCGGCCGGTGCTACCGTCGAGCTCGCGCAGCTGCTCGGCGAAGCGGAGAATGAGACGCGTGCGCTCTCGCTGTTGCGCACCTACGAGAACTTCGCGACGATCAATGAATCGCTCGACGTCGCCCGCGCCTTCTGGCACGACATGCTGGGCGGCGTCCAGATCGAGACGCCGTCGCCGGTGCTCGACATCATGGTGAACGGTTGGCTCGCCTATCAGAATCTGGCGTGCCGAGTGTGGGGGCGATCGGCGTACTATCAGTCTGGTGGCGCGTTCGGCTTCAGGGATCAGCTCCAGGACTCGGCCGCACTATTGTATCTCGATCCGTCGCTCACGCGCTCGCAGATTTTGCTGCATGCCGCGCATCAGTTCGTGGAGGGTGACGTGATGCACTGGTGGCATCCGCCCACGAGCAAGGGAATCCGCACGAGATTCTCGGACGACCTGCTCTGGCTTCCGTACATCACCGCGTTCTACATCGCGAGCACGGGCGACCGCTCGGTGCTCGAGGCGTCGGCGCCGTTCGTCACGGGGCCGCATCTGGTGGGGGACGAGGACGAGCTGTTCATGACTCCCGAGGATTCCGGGACGTCGGCGAGCGTGTACGAGCACTGTTGCCGCGCGATCGATCGGTCGCTCACCGCTGGCGTGCACGGGATCCCGCTGATGGGGAGCGGCGACTGGAACGACGGCATGAATCGCGTCGGCCGTGAGGGGAAGGGCGAGAGCGTGTGGCTCGGCTTCTTTCTGTACTCGATCCTCGATGACTTCATCCCGATCGCCGAGTCGCGCGGGGACAGTGCTCGCGCAGTGAAATATCTTGAATTCAAGGCAAAGTTGGGCGAGGCGCTGAACGCCGCCGGCTGGGACGGCGGCTGGTATCGCCGCGCCTTCTATGATGATGGCACACCGCTCGGAACTTCGGCCGGCGACGAGTGCCGCATCGATGCGATCGCGCAGGCGTGGTCGGTGCTCTCCGGCGCGGCGCCGGCGGATCGTGCGGAGACGGCGCTCGATGCGATGGAGCAGCATCTCGTGTCTGAGAGCGAGAAGCTCATCAGGCTACTCACGCCCGCGTTCGACAAGACGCAGCACGACCCCGGCTACATCAAGGGCTATCTCCCCGGCGTGCGCGAAAACGGCGGACAGTACACGCACGGCGTGCTCTGGGGGGTACGCGCGCTGGCGGAGATGGGGCGCACTGAGCGCGCGACGAAGCTGCTCGAGATGCTGAGCCCAATCACGCATGGGCGCACGCCGGAGGAGATAAACGTCTACAGAGTGGAGCCGTACGTGATCGCGGCGGATGTGTACGGCGTCACGCCGCATGTCGGGCGCGGCGGATGGACCTGGTACACGGGCTCGGCCGGCTGGATGTATCGCGTGGCGATCGAGTCGCTGCTCGGCCTTACTATAGTAGGGGGCGACCATCTGGAGCTGCGCCCGTGCGTGCCGGAGAGCTGGCCGGGCTTCAGCGTGCGCATGCGGCTCGCGGACAAGCAGACGCGCTACGAGATCGTGCTGACGCGCGCGGCGGCGGAAGTGAGTGAGACGGAGGTGCACGTCGATGGCGAGGCCGTGGGCGATGCGATCGTGGATGGTGCGGCGCGCATCGCGCTGGTGCGTGATGGCGGAGTGCACCTCGTGGAGATCGCGCTCGCGAACGATCTCACGCCGCGCTACGCGCCCGCGAGTACCGCGCCGTGAGAGCGAATGACTTCGGCGTAGAAGAGCGCGCTGTCTTTCGGCGTGCGCTCGAGCGTATCGAAGTCGACGTGCACGATGCCGAAGCGTTTGCCGTAGCCGTGACTCCACTCGAAGTTGTCGAGCAGCGACCAGGCGAAGTAGCCGCGAACATCGACGCCCTGCTCGATGGCGATGTGCACCGCGCGGAGATGCTCGCGGAAGTAGGAGACGCGGAGCTGATCGTCGACGTGGCCGTCGGTGACGTGAGCGGGATCCCGAAAGGCGGCGCCGTTCTCGGTGATGTAGAGCGGGATGCTTCCGTAGCGATCCTTGATCCAGACGAGCACGCGCGTGAGCGCCGCGGGAAAGACCTCCCAGTCCATCTCGGTGTGCACGTGCAGCGACTGCCGCTCGCGCGCGACGTTGAGCGGCGGCGTGTTCGGCGCATCGCGGACGACACTGCG
>PLMM01000214.1 GCA_003142495.1 Gemmatimonadota bacterium
ACTCTCCGTTCGCATCTGCGGCGCGGCGAGAACGGATGTCTGCAGCGCGAACCGCACGTACTCCGACCGATGCGAGAAGCCGAGCTTTTCGCCGATCCGTTTCTTGTAGGTCTCGACGGTCTTCTTGCTGATGAAGAGGCGCGCACCGATCTCGGGCGCGCTGAAGCCTTCGGCAATCATCCGAAACACCGACTGCTCGCGACCGGTGAGTTGCGCGAGCAACCGCTGCGGATCGTGGGCGCCGCATTCGAGCGGCTCCAGCGCCTCGAGATCGTCGTGCGCGCGCGCGGTGAGTGCGCCGATGGCGCTGCGGCGCAGCACGATCTGACCGTTCATGATGGCGCGAACGGCCGTGAGCACTTCATCGCGGGTTGCGTTGGCGACGACGGCGCCCGCGGCGCCCGCATCGAGTGCCTCGAGCAGCCACTCCGCTTCGGGACGCGCGCTCACGACGAGCACTCGCGACTTCGGCGTGACGTTCGACAGCGTGCGAATCATCGCCATTCCATGACCGTCCGCTGCCCCGAGCTCGGTGATGATGACATCGGGACAGAGGCGTACGACCAAGGCGGCGGAGTGCGAGGGCGCGGCCTCGGCGACGACGGTGATGTCCCGGGCGCCCGCGAGCATCGTGCGCACGTGCCGGAGAGCGACGGCGTGGAGGTCGGCGATCAGCACGCGAATCACGCTCGCGCGGAGCGTCACGATTGGTGCGGGCGACGGCCGGGTGGTGAAATCTCCGGTAGTCGCGGTGGCGGCGGCCATCCGACCTCCTTCCTTGCGGAACGGGCGTCGCCGGAAGCGCCAAGTACTCGAGTAGGGCCACCACCGGTGCTACCGAGTGGCCCTGACCGCATCAAATGAACGCTATGTTCGCTTGCGTACTAAGTCAACGCGCCGAGTGGACAGCTTGATACCAAGCGCGCGCCCTGTCGGCTTTTGCCCGACAGCCACACACGTAGGACCCGGTGCACGACTCGATCATCATCACCGCGGAGCCCAACTCGGGGGCAATGACTTCGAGCCCGCGGGAACGCGCATCAATCCGGCGATGCATTGAACCGCATGACGCGCAGAAGCTCCACTCCGCCGCGGGCCGCTGGGTAGTCGCCGGATCCGTGCTCGGGTCCGGCGCCGTTTTTCTCGAGAGTAGCGTCGTCAACGTCGCGCTCCCCGCGATCGCGCGCGACTTTCACGTCGGCGTCGTTGGGCTGCAGTGGGTGATCAGCGGATATCTGCTCACGCTCAGCGCGCTCATGCTCTTGGGCGGCGCGCTCGGCGATCGCTTTGGGCGCGCGCGCGTCTTCGCGATCGGATGCGTGACGTTCGCGAATGCGTCGGGCGGCTGCGCGCTGGCGCCGAGCTTGTTCGCGCTGGTTGCGCTCCGCGTGGTGCAGGGCGCGGCGGGGGCGCTGCTCGTGACCGTACGGAATGAAGGGGGGAGAGCGGGCGGGGAAGGCGCGCGGGCATTGAGGCGCGAGGCTGTCGCTACGCACACTGGCGCGGACGCCCTCGTCCGAGGTACATCACGGCATGAGTGACACGACGATGCGCGAGAGCGCGACAGGGGAGATGCGCGCGCGCGTGCCCGTCGTTGCCGCGCACCGCCCGCACGATGTCGACTGGCTCATCGACAACCTCGAGAGCTACGGCAGGCTGCTCGGGTCGCTGCACCGTGCGGAGCGCTCCGTGCGCATCGCGCAGCTTGCCTTCGACGTTGATTGCGCTGCGTACGCGGGCGGATCGCTCTCGGGGTCAGCAATGGACGAAGAGGTGCTCGCGGATACGCTCATCGCGCTCGCCAGGGANNGATCGCGGCGTCAGGATCCAGATTCTCCTGAATGCCACGTGGATACTCAACACCGCGCGCCCCTTGAGAAAGTTCTTTGCGGCGCGCGGCATGCTGCCGGAGCAGATCGAGGTGCGCGGGTTGAGTCGCTTTCCTCACTTCATGCACGCGAAGCTCGTCCTCATCGACGAGCGCGAAGCCTTTCTCCTCGGCTCTCCCTTCGTGAACTCGTATTGGGACGACGGCAGCCATATTCCCCTCGACGCACGGCGCCCGCTGCGCGATCTAGGCGGGCGCCCGCTGCACGATGTGTCGGCGCAGCTGCGCGGGCCGGTGGTGCGCGATCTCGAATCGATGTTCGGATGCCTGTGGAGGTCGAGCGGCGGCGAGCAGCCGAGCGCGGTGCCGGTGGCGCCGCACGACGCTCGCGTATCCGCAGTGCGTATGGTCTGCGACGCGCCCGATGGCATTCTCCCCAACGTCCCCGACCGCGCCATGCAGATGCTCGGTGAGCTCATCGCAGCGATCGCGCGCGCGCGCTCCTTCATCTACATCGAGCACCAGTATCTCACGTCGCGCCCGATCGTTGCCGCGCTCGCCGCCGCGCTGCGCCGCGAGCCTGCGCTCGAGATCATCATCGTGCTCAACCAGAATCCGGACCTCACCGCCTATCGCGGCTGGCAGAATGCGCAGCTCCGCAAGCACGCGCTGCTCGCGCACCCGCGCGTCGGCGTCTTCACGCTCTGGAGCACCGGCGCGCATCCGGAGTGTGCCGGTGTCACGCGGATCAATCAGCTGTTCATCCACAGCAAGGTGATTGTCGTCGATGACGCATGGGCCGCAGTCGGCACGTCGAATCTCGACGGCGTCTCGATGGGCGATTACGGCGACGACTTCGCCAGCTCGCTCGGCCGGCGCGTTTTCGAAGGCGTGCGCAACGTGGAGGTCAACATCGTCATCGATGTCCTCAAAGCGCCCGGGGAATCGGAGTCGATCATCGAGCTGCGCGAGCGCCTCTGGCACGAGCACCTGGGCGTGCCACGCGAAGCGCTGGGCGTGCGCGCGCACGGCGGATGGCTCGCGGTGTGGAGAGACGCCGCGCGGGAGAACGCTCGGATGCTCGCCTCATCCGACGCGGATGCGCCGGCGATGGTGGGACAGCTGCTGCCGTACAGCGAGTGCGCCTATCCGCGAGAGCAGCTGGCCGACATCGGCGTGACGCTCGACTCCGATCGCCTTGCCCTCTGCTACACGCCAACCTGGTTCGGCGTGCATCTGAGCCCGCACTGGATCAGAAACATCTTCTGAGCCGGCGTCAGTCCTTCAGCTGATACAGCAGGTCATCCTCGACGCGATAGAGCAGCGGGACGATCTTGATGCGCGGATAGATCGCGCGGAGTCGCGCGGCCTCCTTCAACACGAAGTCCACTTCGTCGCGCATGCCGAATTTGGGCGCGGATTCTTCGAAGTGTTTCACGGCACGGGACTCATCCCAGCCGGCGGCGTCCATCAGCCCCTGAATGAACTGCTCGCGACTCTGATCCAGCTTCGCCATGCCGCAATCGGTGTGGGCTATCAGCACGATCGTCCGCACGCCGCCAACCGAGATCGCGTACGAGATGCGAAACTCGTTGTCGCGCATGTTCGCGCCGGCGGTGCGGAGCACGAATGCGAAGTCGTTCGGGATGCGCAGCGACTTGCGGCTATCCATGCACATGCCGATCAGCATCTGTGGCGCGGGCGCGGTGCCGATCGCGCGGCCGAGGTTGTGGTATTCGAGCAGGGCCTCGACGGGCGTTCCACGGTATTCGGGGAGGATGTCGTCGCGGTAATTGACGGGGATGATTGCTGGCATGGGGCGAAGCTAACGCGGGAGTGCATCGCGAGAGAAGTGGTTGACGTTGCTCGATCCGCAATTCACGGCAACGCGGACGCCTCGTTGGCGCTCATCAGCGGTGCGGCGGACACCAGGTGGATCATCTTCCACCTGCCGCTCATCGAGTAGAACCAGCTCTCATCCAGCTCGCCGGTACAGCGGCGTGCGAACACGCGCGCCCAGTTTCCCACGATCGCGATCCCCGCACGCGGCGAGCAGTAGCCGTGCGCGTCCGTCGCGTCGTGCGGCTCGGCGCGCGGCGGTGCGAGTGCGGCCCACACCGAGTCGGTATCGGGAACCGCGAATCGCGCGGTGACCTTCGCCGGATAGAAGTGCGTGAGCATCTGTGTCCAGTTTCGGTCGTGCAGGTCACGATAGTACGCGCGCAACTCCTCGGAGATCATCGCGATCACGGCAGAATCCGTTGGTGCGGCGGGCGCGATCGTTAGCGCGGCGATCGCGTGGTGACCGGTTGTGAACAGGGCGGCGAGCGCGCAGACTATGCGCGGGAGAGGGGAGAGGCTCATGCGTGGCGAAGGTAGATTGCCGCGTGCGCGCCGGCTTCCCGAATCTTGCGATTGAATTCGCGCGAGCACTGGGCACTCCGCCACGCGCTCGGGCGAATCCATTTCCTGTGCATGCAACGGATGCAGATCGACCGCGCGTATCTGGAGGAGACGCTCGCTTCACTCGTTCGCATCAACTCCGTCAATCCGAAGTTCAGCGACGGGAGCACGGACGAATCAGCGATCGCGGCGCATCTCGAGGGCGTGTTGCGCGCGCTCGGAATGGAGGTGACGCTCCACGATGCCGCGCCCAGGCGCACGAGCATCGTCGGGCGGCTGCGCGGCACCGGCGGCGGCCGCTCGCTCATGCTCTACGGCCACATCGACACCGTCGGCATCGAGGGGATGAAGGCGCCGCTCAGCGGCCGCATCCGCAACGGCCGCATGCACGGCCGCGGCACGTACGACATGAAGGGCGGTGTCGCAGCATGCATCGCGGCGGTGAAGGCGATCGTCGATGGTGGCGCGCGGCTCGCGGGCGACGTCGTCTTCGTTGGCGCGGCGGATGAGGAGGTCGCGAGCATCGGCATGAGCGAGGTGTTGAAGCACGTGCACACCGACGCCGCGATCGTCACCGAGAGCACGGAGCTGCAGCTTTGCCTCGCGCACAAGGGCTTCTGCTGGATGGAGGTCGAGGTGGAGGGGCGCGCGGCGCACGGCAGCCGATTCGAAGAGGGGATCGACGCGAACATGGCGATGGGGCGATTCCTCGGGCGCCTCGACAATCTCGAGCGCGAGCTTCGCAAGCGGCCGCCGCACGCCCTCGTGGGCCCGCCATCGCTGCACGCGGCCGTCATCCTCGGCGGCAGCGGCACGAGCACGTACGCGGCCCACTGCCGCCTCGAGATCGAGCGGCGCACGATTCCCGGCGAGACGGAAGCGGGAGCGCTCGCCGAGATTCAGGCGATACTCGATGCACTTGCGGCGGACGACGCAAACTTTCGCGCGCGCGTGCGCCCGCTACTCTCGCGCGGATCGTTCGAGGCACATCGCGAGTCGACGATCGTCGAGAGCGTGCACGCGGCCGCCACGACCGTGCTGGGCGGGCCGCCCAGGATCATCGGCGAGCCATACTGGATGGACGCGGCGCTGATGGCCGATGCGGGCATCGAGACCGTCGTCATCGGACCGACGGGTGCCGGTGCGCACGCGGCGAGGGAGTGGGTGGATCTCGCGTCGGCGGAGAGCGTCGCGGCAATTCTGGCGCGCACGGCGGCGAGCTTCTGCGGCAAGCCGGGATAACGCGTCGACTGTCGAACGGCGATGAAGCAGGGGCAGCGACGCTCACGCTCGCTGCCCCTGCTTCATCTCACGATCCGCTACTCCGGCATCGCCTAGTGGCCCATGCCGTCGAGCAGCCGCTGCGCCGCGAGCATGTGCGCCTGAAACGCGGGCGCAACCGCCACTTCCAGCGCCTTGAGCTCCGCATTCTGCGTCGCGGGGAGCAGCGTGCCGTTCATCGCATCGATGACCGCCTTGTGGTACGACACCTCGTGCGTGAGGTAGGCGCGATCGAAGGCCTTGCCACTCGTGCTCTTCAACGTCTTCATCGCCTGCTCGTGATCGGCGGCGAGCGCGAAGTCCTTGGGCGGCGTGGGGGTGACGCCGAGCTTCTTGACGAGATCGCGCCCCTGTGTGCGCACGTTGCCGTGGTCGCGAACGAACATGGCGGCGAGGTCGCGCACTTCCTTCGTCGTGCCCTTCTTTACCGCGATCTCGCTCGTTTCGATATCCCACGTGTTCGCCGCGTCGAAGATTGCGCAGATCGTCGCGTCATCCATCGCAGCCGGGCGCGTCACGCGCGCCGTGGCGTCGCGCGTCACACGCGCGGAGGCGGAAGTCGGCGCGAGCGTCAGCGCGGTGAGCGCGGCAGCACAAGCCAGATATGAGGTCACACGCATGGTCGTTCTCCGGAATCCGGTTCGCGCAGGGGAGGTCGCCACCATTCGGGGCGCATCCGCCTGCGTTCGGTTGAAGTAGAGGCCTTGCAGATAATTTGTCAAGGATTTTCTTGACTTATTATCCCCGCCTCAGTAGGATGCACAGCACGGCACGCCGGTCGCGGGGGCGCAATGCGGCGGCGGGCGAACAGGCGATGCATCTTTTCCTCCTGGCGGGCCGCATGATGACACGGGGGAGTTCATGAGCGTGTGGGAGCGAGAGTACGGAGCGACGACGCGCGGGCACATCGTGACGCTGCTGCGCGGCGGCGAGCGGAGTGTCGACGAGCTCGCCACAGAGCTCGGGCTGACGGACAACGCGGTGCGCGCGCACCTCGTGATCCTGTTGCGCGAGCAACTCGTGGAGGCGATTGGCGTGCGACGCGAGGGCGGCGTCGGCAAACCGGCATCAGTGTACGCGATCGCGCCGGGCGCGCAGCCACTTTTCTCGCGAGCGTATTCCCCGCTGTTGGCGGCGTTGCTCGCCGAGCTGCGAACGCACAAGACGCCGGACGCGATGAAGCGCCTGCTGCAGCGCGTCGGACATCGCATGGCGCCGCCCGAGACGGCCACCGGAAGCCTCGAGACGCGCGTGCGCGCCGGCTCGAATCTGCTCAATGAGCTGGGCGGATCCACCGATGTCGCGCGCGAAGGGGATGGCTTCGTCATTCGCGGACACGGCTGCCCGCTCTCCGATGCCGTGGTAGCCTGCCCGGAGACCTGTCGCGCGGTGGAGCAAATTCTCACCGCGGTCACTGGCGCACGTGTAGTCGAGTCGTGCGATCGCAACGGGCCCCCAAATTGCCACTTCCGAGTTCCGACGCCGGGATAGCTCGCGGCGGAGGAATCTCGCAAGAGGGTTGCACATGGAATCGCCGTCACATCCATTCTCGCTTCGTTCGCGTGCCGCGCGCGCGTGCTTCGTGCTGATCGCGCTTGCGGCGATCGGCGGATGCTCGCAGCTCATCTTTCTCAAGCCGGCGTCGGTGCCGCGCAAGAAGGGCACGAGCTCCACCACGCGCGGCCCCGCCTTCGCAGCGCCGAGCGCATCGCGCGCGGCCCCGAGCGCCGATGGCGACTGGCCGATGTACAATCGCAGCTACGACGGCACGCGCTTCTCGCCGCTCGCGCAGATCACCTCCGCGAACGTCGCCACGCTCGCGCCCGCGTGCACCTTTCCCCTCGGCGTCAAAGCCAACATGCAAACGGGGATCGTCGCCGTCGACGGCACGCTCTACTTCACGACGGCCACCGACACGTACGCCGTGGATGCCACGACGTGCGCGCTGCGCTGGAGGCATGGCTACGACTACGATCCAAAGCCGCCCTTCGATCCCAACAAGGTGAATCGCGGCCTCACTTATCTCGCGGGCCCGGATCGCGCGCGACTCTTTCGCGGCGCGAACGATGGTCGCGTGATGGCGCTCGATCCATATACGGGCGAGGAGCTGTGGAGCGCCGTCGCTGGCGATCCATCGACGGGCGAGACATTTCCCGCCGCGCCGATCGCGTGGAACGGGATGGTGTTCATGGGGAACGCGGGCGGCGACAACTTCGCCGTAAAGGGGCGACTAATGGCCTTCGACGCGAAAAGTGGAGGCCGCGTCTGGAGCTTCGAACTCGTTCCCGAGAATGGTGATGCCGCGAAGACCTGGCCGCTGGGTACGGAGCGCTTTCCGAAGGTGGGCGGCGCATCGTGGACGTCGTACGCGCTCGACACCGCGTCCGGCATCGTGTACACGCCCACGGGCAACGCCGCGCCCGATTTCATTTCCGAGGTTCGCCCCGGTCGCAATCTCTACACGTACTCGGTGGTCGCGCTCGACGCGCACGACGGAACGCTGAAGACCTTCTACCAACTGCTCGAGCACGACTACCACGACTGGGACATCGCCGCCGCGCCGTCGCTCGTCTCCACGCGCGCAGGGCAGCATCTCGTGGTCGACGCGGGGAAGGATGGCCACGTCTACGGCACGGAGCAGGCGACGGGGCGCCGAGTGTATGCGACGCCGGTGTCGACGATCGAGAATATCGATGCGCCGCTCACGGGGAAGGGCGCGCGCTTCTGTCCGGGGGTGAACGGCGGCGTCGAATGGAATGGGCCGTCGTACTCGCCGCACACGAACATGCTGAACGTCGGATCGATCGATTGGTGCACGACGCTCGCGACCTACTCGGCCGATCAACCCGGAAAGCTCAAGGGCAAGGAGGCGCTGCCGTGGACGGGATCGAACGCGCTGCGCGCGCCCTTCGGCAAGAACGAGCTTGCGCGGCGCGGCTGGCTCACGGCGATCGACGCGGACAATGGGAGCATCAAGTGGCGCTACGCGTCACCGACGCCGCTTATAGCCGGCGTCACGGCGACGGCCGGCGGCGTGGTGTTCACAGGCGACCTGAACGGGAACATCCTCGCGTTCGATGCGAAGGATGGCCACGAGCTGTGGCGCTACGCTGCGGGGGCGCCGATTGGCGGCGGGGTCATCACCTACCAGGTTGGTGGAACGGAATATCTGGCGGTGGCGGTCGGGATCAACTCGCCGCAGGGGTGGATGCTCGAGAGCCCGCCCGCGCGCGTGCTGGTGTTCAAGCTGCGCTGATCAATCGTCGGCGCCGAGCTCCACGATTCACGAGCCCGTTGGCTCTCCAGGTCGATGTGTGATCACGTGCACCTTCTGGCGGAGCATCATGCCGCCGCCGATGATGGCATCGAGTTGGGGAAGGATGGCGTCGATATCGCCTGAGGTTGCAACGCACTCGATCACGATCGGCATGTCGAGAGACAACACGTCGAAGCGATCAGTGTGGAGCTTCGCGCTGGCGCCAAACCCCATGATCCCGCGCAGGACCGTAGCTCCCGCGAAGTGATGCGAGCGGAAAAGCTCGACGATCGCCTGATAGAGCGGCTTTCCGTCGTGCTTGTCACGCTCTCCGATATAGATGCGAAGCAATTCGCGTTCGCCCTCGAATTCATTCATCATTCCTCCGCGAGTAGTCAGCCGCGTACGTCGCTCGGAGCGACGGCGAGAATCAGAAGCGCTGCCGAAACGCGATGAGCTCGCGCGCGAGCAGAAAACCGCAGAAGGTAGCAAGCAGCGCGAGCACCATGCTCGAGATCGAGTACAGGGCGGCTCGACTGAACTGCCCCTCCTCGATCAGCACTGCGGATTCGTAGCTGTATGACGAAAACGTCGTATAGCCGCCGCAGAAGCCCGTGGTCAACATCGCGCGCACCTCCATCGAGACGGCGGGTGTCGCAAGCGCGTACCGGATCAGAAATCCGAGCAGCAGGCTGCCGGTGATGTTGATGAGCAAAGTGCCCCACGGGAAGCTCGGCCCCAACCGCTGCTGCACCGCCATCGTGAGATAGAAGCGCGATACTCCACCGGCGGCGGCGCCCACCGCTATTGCCCAAAACAGTTTCACATTTTACCTCGGCGTGAGCGGTGACGTTGACAGGCGAATGACAAAAAGGCTCCTACGCAATTGTGTTGCGTAGGAGCCATTAGCCATCGACTGCACGGCGGTTGCGGTGAGCTCCATCACCTGAACATTCCTTCGGCCTCGAATCGCGCGATTCTCTGCGCGCATTGCGCTCTTCTGCATCAAGGCTAGGCGGCATCGGGTGAATCGTCAAGGCAATCGACGCGAGCGCGACCCCTCATGCCGCCGCGAGCCGACGCAGCACGTGCCCGGCGATCACGATGTCCTGCACCGCAACCCCGGTGAGATCCGCGATCGAGATCTGATCCTCGCTCGTGCGCCCGAGCGTGGGCTTCGCGAGCACCGCGCCGAGCTCGCGCACGCGATCGAGGGTGATCGCGCCCGACGCCAGCGCCGGCGCGAGATCGCCGTGATCCGCGCATTGCGCGATGCTGTCGGCCACCACCACCTCCGCCCGCGCAAAGAGCGCCGCGTCCAGCTCCTGCTTCCCCGGCGAGTCCGCGCCCACTCCCGTGATGTGCGTGCCCGGCTTCACCGCGCTCGCGCGAAAGTGCGCGCTGTGCGAGGCGGTTGCCGTCACGATGAGCTCCGAGCTCGCAGCAACGCTTTCCGCGCTCGTCATCACCGCCACTCGAAATCCCATCGTCTCGAGATCCCCCGCGCACGCCGCCGCCCGCTCGGCCGAGCGTCCATAGAGCGCAATCTCGCGGCACGCGGTGACGTGCATGAGCATCAGCGGTTGCAGCCGCGCCTGCACGCCGGTGCCGATGATCCCGATGCGCGAAATGACTTTCGGCGCGAGCGCACGCGCCGCGACCGCGCCCGCCGCGGCGGTGCGCAGATCAGTGAGTCGCGAGCGGTCGAGCAGCACCGCAGTGAGAAAGCCCGTGTGGCTGCTGAAGACGAGCATGCATCCGTCGCCTGTGGGGAGCCCGCGCGCCGAGTTTTGCGGAAAGCCCGCGGCAACCTTGATGACGAAGACGTCGCCGCCCTTCACGTAGCCGTACTTGAGATGCACATCGCCCGGTGGCTCGGTGAATCCGAGATAGCCGACGGGCGGCACGACGACGCGCCCGGCCGTGTATGCGATGAAACCCTGCGCGATCTCCTCGATCAGCTCCGGCACGCTCACCGCGCGCTCGCAATCCTCCGCGCTGACGACGAAGGGCTGCGGGAGCGACTCAGCCACGAGGCGTGCGCCGGCTAAACGCCGGCACCGACCAGCGGCGCGAGCCCAGCTCGCAGCCGCGCGAGTCCATCTCTGAGATACTCGGGCTTCGAGCCGAGCCACACGCGAATGTAGCTCTCGAGCCCGAAGTGCAGCCCCGGAACGATCAGCGTCGACTGCTCCTTCAAAATGCGCTCGCACATCGGGATGCTCTTCGCATCCGAGTTGTACTTCATGAACACGATCGCGCCGGCCTGCGGCGGCGTGTATTCGAAGAAGTCGCCCATCTCCGCGGCCCACGCCTCGAGCGTCGGCAGATTCTCGCGCAGCACCGACCGCGTGCGCGCGTAGAGCTGCGTGCGCACGCCGGCACTCACCGCGACGCGTGCGATGTGATCGGAGATCTTGTTCGGGCAGATCGTGATGTAGTCGTGCTGCGTCCAGCAGCTCGCGATGAGCTCCGGTGGCCCGACCATCCATCCGATGCGCACGCCGGGAATTCCGTACGCCTTCGAGAGCCCGCTCGTCACGATGACGCGATCGCTCATCCCCCAGAAGCTTGGGCTCCGCTCGCCCTCGATCTCGGCGCCCTGATACACCTCGTCCGCGATCAGATACGCACCCACCGCCTCGACGCGCTTAACGATCCGCTCCATCGCCGCACGCGAGAGCACCGCGCCCGTCGGATTGTTCGGATTCGTGATGTAGACGAAGCGCGTTTTCGGCGTGACCGCCCGCTCGAACGAATCCCAGTCGATGTCCCACACAGCATCGACGCACGCGAGCTCAAAGCGCTCGACCGTCGCGCCGAGGCTGCGCGGCACGCCCCAGAACTGGAGATAGTTCGGGACTTGCAAGGCCACCGAATCGCCCGCGCGAATCAGCGTCAGCGCGAGGATGTAGTTGGCCTCCGACGTTCCGTTCGTGACCTCGACATGATTGATCGTCGACCCCGGATACATCGCGGCGATGCGCTCGCGAAGCTCGATGGTTCCGTTCGATTGGCTATAGCCGAGTGGCGCGTCCATCAGCGCGTCGAGGTCGAAGCCGTACTGCACCATCTCTCTGAGCGTCACGGGGCGTACACCGGACTCGCTCAGGTCGAAGTCGACGAAGTTCTCGTACGTCGACTGCATGCGTTCCATCAGGAAGGTTTCAATCATTCCTCAATTTGCAGCATGCGCGCCCCGGCATCAATACGTTCACATCAGCGATCGAGCCTCGCGTGTGCGCGCACGGGGAAGGTGCCCATCCCGTGGATCTTCGGCGGCGCAGCCGTGAAGCGAAAGCCGGCGAGCGGCAGGGCGCCGAGATTGGTCATGTGCTCCACGATCGGAATGCCGGCCTTGAGCAGCGTGGTGTGCACGGGACGAGTGCCATCCTCCGTGCTATCGATGTTGTGCGAGTCGATGCCGACGAGCGCGGCGCCCGCTTCGCGAAGATAGATCGCCGCCTGTTCCGTTAGAAAAGGGAAGCCCGTGAAGTACTGCTCGGTGCGCCAGTGCGCGTCCCACCCGGTGTGCACCAGCACCGCGCGTCCGCGAAGCTCCAGCGCGCCGAAGTGCGCGCGGTCGACGGCGCGATTCGCGGACTTCGGCACTCGCACGACGACGCCCGGCAAATCCGAGATCGATTCGAGCGTGAGCCCGCTGAGATCCACACCATCCGCGTAGCGGTGAAAGGGCGTGTCGAGATAGGTGCCGGTGTTCGACACCATCTCGATACGGCCGATCTGAAATTCGGTGTTGGGCCCGTAGATGCTGCGCGACGCCTCACGCGTGAGGTGATCGCTGATCACCGGCGCCGGCAGCCCCTTGTACGTGATCATGCCACTCTCGATCGTGTGACTGAGATCGATGAATCGCGAGCGTGCGCCTGTCTGCATGCCGGGCCTGTCTCCGAATATTGGGGGTAGTGTTCCACTGAAGGTGCTCCGCGCG
>PLMM01000317.1 GCA_003142495.1 Gemmatimonadota bacterium
GGTCCTCGACGATCGCCAGGCGAAGGTAGATGTCGCTCTTATGCGAATCCGACTCGGCCTTGGCGAGAATGCGGTAGAGAAAGGCGGCGTCGGCCTCGTCCTGCCAGTGATGCTCGAAGGTGTCGAGGTCGGGCGTGTTCGTAGCGATGCTCGTCGTTGCCATGCCCGAAATTTAGCAGGGATTGGCGCGAAATGAGCGCCCTGGTCGCAGGCGGCGCCTATCGCGCTACAGCTTCCCGATGTTCCAGGTCAGCCCCGCGTACAGCGCGTGCGGCTGCGCTCCCGTGAGCGGGAAGATCGCGCCGGCATCGAGCACGATCCATTTCTCGATGGCAAACGTCGGCCCCGTGAGAAAGGCGACGATCCCATCTTCGCCCGCGGGCCCGGTAGTGCGCGGATAGCCGTAGAGCTCTGCCACCCATCCAAGCTTGCTGTATACGGGCGCACCGAACGATACCGTCCACAGCGTCGCGTTCTTCGGCGCCTGCGTCCCGTCGCCGCTCCGTCGTGTGTAGCCCGCGTTGAGGTCGAGCGCGTAGTCGCCCCAGTCGTGGCTCGAGATCAGCAGCAGCCCGACATCCGTCGTGCCGGTGCCCGTGCCGTGACTCTCCGATCCCGCCGGCAGCTTCAGCGATGGCTGCAGCGCGAAGTCGCCGAGCACCGGCGCGTGCTCGAGCGCGCGCCACTTGAGCGCCGCGCTCACGTCGCCGATTCCCGAGTAGTCTGGAATCGTTCCCGAGAGATGTTGAAACGAGCCGAGAAGCTCGAGCTGTACGCGCGGCACGATGCCGAACTTGAGCACGGTCGGCGTGAGGAGCACGTGCGCACCATCGAGATGATCGCGCTCGACGCCCGCCTCGAGCTCTACCCACCCCGGCGCCACGGTGCCGGCATGCGTCGCGACCGTCGGCCGCTCGGGCTGCGCCTCATGCGGCTTCTCCGGCGCGGCCGAGCTGTCGCTCCCCTGTGCGCGCGCCGCGCTCGCGACCATCACCAGCGCCGCGATTCCCACCGCGAGCGGCGCCACCATGCGCGCTCGCATCAGAACTCGATCTGCGCGCCCAACTCGACCACGCGATTGGGCGGCAAACCAAAGAACTGCGTGGCCGACTGCGCGTTCCGCGACATGATCACGAAGAGCTTCTTCCGCCACCGCGACATCTGCGAGCGGCCGGTCGGGATCAGCTGCTCGCGTCCTAGAAAGTACGAGGTGTCGTTCGGGCGGAGCTTCACACCGAGCGACGTGCACTGCGGGAAAATCGACGGCACGTTGGGCTGCTGCATGAAGCCGTAGCGCGCGATCACGCGATAGAATCCCTCGCCGAGCGATTCGACGTTCACGCGCTCGTTCGCCGCGACCTCCGGCACGTCGTCGGTGACCACCGAGAGCAGAATCACCTGATCGTGTAGCACCTTGTTGTGCTTGAGATGGTGTAACAGCACCACCGGTGCGCCACTCTCGTCGCTCGTCATGAACACCGCGGTGCCCGGTACGCGCGGCGGCTGCCGGCGCTTGACGTCTTCGAGAAAGAGCCCGATCGGCAAGCTTCCCTCGCGCAGCAGCGTGTGCAGCGCGCGCCGTCCGCGATTCCACGTGGTCATCATGAGATAGACGACGAGCGCGGCGGCGAGCGGGAACCAGCCGCCCGACTCGATCTTCACGACGTTCGCAATCAGAAAGGCTCCATCGATCGTGAGAAACACTGCAAGGAAGGCGATGGCCTGGAGGCGCGACCAACCCCAATGACGGCGCGCGATCTGAGTGAAGAGAAGCGTCGTTATCACCATCGTGCCCGTGACGGCGATACCATACGCCGACGCGAGGGCGCTCGAGGAGCGGAAGAAAAACACGAGCGCAATGCTGCCGATCATTAGCGCCCGGTTCACCTGTGGAATGAAGATTTGCCCTGCCTCGTGCTTCGATGTGTGCGTAACCGTGAGGCGCGGTGAGTAGCCCAGCTGCATTGCCTGATGCGTCAGCGAGAAGGCGCCCGAGATCAGCGCCTGCGACGCGATCACGGCGGCCGCAGTGGCGAGAATCAGCATCGGCCAGATCAAGGCGCCCGGAATGAGGCGATAGAATGGATTGATCGAGGCCGTAGGATCACGCAGCAGTAACGCGCCCTGCCCAAAGTAATTCAGAAGAAGAGCAGGGAAAACGTATACCGCCCACGCGAGCCGGATGGGAAGACGGCCAAAGTGGCCCATGTCGGCATAAAGTGCTTCAGCGCCAGTAACTGCCAGAACTACGGATCCCAGAATGAAGATGCCATGCCAGCCGTGATTCGCGAAGAAGCGCACACCATACAGGGGATTTACTGCCGCGAGAATGGAAGGCTCCTTCACGATCTCCAGCAGCCCGAAGAGCGCGATCGCGCCAAACCAGAACAGCATGACGGGTCCGAACACACGCCCAATCTTCGTGGTCCCCCCTCGCTGCACCAGGAAGAGCGCGAATAGCACCACCACGCTGATCGGCACGACCAGATGTCTGAGTGCGGGGGTCGCGACGTCGATGCCCTCGACGGCGCCCAATACCGAGATTGCCGGCGTAATGACGCCATCGCCGTAGAGCAGTGCGGCTCCGAAAAGACCGAGCGCTCCAAGAATCGCCAACCGCGAAGCGTCGTTGTCCTTGTGCAGCCGCTGCTGGATCAGCGCGAGGAGCGCGAGAATGCCGCCTTCCCCGTCATTGTCCGCGCGCATAATGAAGAAGATGTATTTGACGGTGACGACCATCGTCAGCGCCCACACGATGAGCGACAACACGCCAAAGACGTTGTCGACGGTCGGCGTGACACTCGATTCCGTCGTGCTTCCGGCCACGACCCGGAAGCACTCCTTCATCGCATAGAGCGGGCTCGTCCCGATGTCGCCGTAGACGACGCCAAGCGCCGTAAGCGAAAGCACGGCAAGGCGCTTCCCCGACGGATTCGCTTCGACGGTCGGCCGCTCACGGGCGGCCGGGAAGCTGGCGGTCACGAACGGCGAGCGTGCAAGAAGCGCGCGGAGTGACGAGGGAGTGGGATTTAGCGCTCCGGGTGCAGCCGTGCGTCGAGAAACGCCAGCGTTTCCGTCCAGCTCTCGCGCGCCTGTTTGGTGTCCACCCGTGAAAACTGGTGGCCACCGGGGGGATTGTGCCACTCTCGATACGTGTACAGCCCCGCCGTGTCCTTCCCCGCCACCACCATCGAATCCCGCAAATGATGGTTCTCGGCGATGAAGACGTCGCTGTCGTTGTCTGCGGCGTGCACGAGCAGCGGCACCGCGAGCTCGCGCGCGTGCGTGATCGGCGACCGGTCGAGATACGGCTTGGGATTCTGCGCGATGTCCGCGCCGTACGCCTTCTGCGCCGCGAACAGCGCGTGGTAGCCCGCGTCGTGCGTGCGCATGCGCTCCGCCAGATCGGCGACGGGGACAACGGCGACGGCGGCCTTGAAGAGCTCGGGACGGCGGAAGATCGCGTGCAGCGTGATGAAGCCGCCGTGGCTCCATCCCATGATGCCGAGGCGATCGAGATCGGCCTGGGGAACGAGCGCGCGCAGGTAGTCGCGCGCCTGGATCACGTCCTCGACTTCCTTGCCGCCGTAGTCGATCGCGTCGTAGTACTCGCGACCGTAGCCGGTGCTCCCGCGGTACTCGGGCGCGATGACGATGTATCCGCGCGCGATGAGCGCCGTCAGCTCCGGCACGTAGAGCGTCTTGAAGTCGCCGTGCAGATCCTCGTGCACCATGACGATCGTCGCGTGCTTGCGCGTCGTGTCGCGCGGCATGAAGAGGTACGCGGGAATGATCATGTCGTCGGCGCCGGCGTACTGCACCTTGCGCACGATCATCTCGCCGGCGAGCTGCAGCTGAAAGTCGACATCCGTAAAGCGCTTCAGCACCTGCTGCTCGGCGAAATCATCCGCTTGCTGCGAGCTTCCGCGCGTTGCGCCTGCGGCGGTAGCGCACGCCGTGGCGAGCAGAAGCATGAATCCGATCGTCGTCGCCTTCAGTTGTGCGCTTCGGGGGTACGACAATCGAGGCATGAGGAGCGTTGGAGGAATCAGCGGTGGCGCGCGCCAGCAGTAGTCTAGCAGGCGCTCAAAGCACCATCGGAAAGTTGCGGTCCGGTGGCTTAGTACGCGAGTCCCCATAGTCGCCCTAACTACATGGCTAGTCGGGCACTTGCGGCCCTCCACGCGCTGCTAACCGGCGGCATGCGGATTGCCCTTTAACGGGCAACGGCCCGCCGGCAGGTGGCGAGCCGGACATCAACGTCTTACCGCATGAGGTGCACGATGGACAAGAACAACAACATGGCCAACAAGGGACTCGCCAACGAGGTCAAGGGCAGCGTGAAGGAGACCGTTGGAAAGGTCCGTGGAGATGTTGGCGCCGCGCTCGACAGCAGCAGCGAGCATCTCAAGGGTCGCGCTCAGCAGGCCGAGGGCAATGTGCAGAAGAATTTCGGCAAGGCCGAGCAGAAGATCGACGATAAGCTCGACAAGACGAACACCAAATACACCGACGACGGCGCGAAGACGATCTAGGCGCAGCCGCACGAAGATCGAGCCGGCCCCACGTGAAAGCGCGGGGCCGGCTTTCGCATCCGGCTCGACTCGAACCCATCGAATTGCCGGGTCTGTTGCGCATGGGCGCGACTACTCGTATTTCAGCGCTACAATCGGATCGAGACTCGCGGCTCGGCGCGCGGGCCAGACGCCGAAGACGACGCCCACCAGCACGGAGAAGGCGAAGGCTGCGGCGATGGCGTCGAGCGAGACCTGGGTGTTCCAGTGCAGCCAGTAGCGCGTCCCGACCGCCGTTCCGGTGCCGACCACGATCCCGATGATCCCACCGACGATACAGAGCACGATGGCCTCGATGAGAAACTGCGCGAGGATGTTTCGCCGTGTGGCGCCGAGCGCCTTGCGGATGCCGACTTCGCGCGTGCGCTCGGTGACGGAGACGAGCATGATGTTCAT
>PLMM01000223.1 GCA_003142495.1 Gemmatimonadota bacterium
GCCGACGAAGATTTTCGGGTTGCGCCGGAACACCTCCGGCTCGAGATACGGGAGCATCCGCACCGCACCGTAGCCGCCGGTGCCGCCGATCACCGCCTTCACCTTGGGGTCCAGCCACACCCCCATGAAGTTCTCGGCCCTGCGCTCATCTTCGAGTCGCTTGAAGCGACGCCCTGTCGCGATCTCGGGATCGAGCACCACGCTGTAGCCCGCGTGCTCGAGCGCCTTCACCCCGCGCAACAGCCATCCCGGCCGCGGCTGGTACGACGGCGCCACGATGCCGATCGCATCTCCCTTCGCGATCGGCGCTGGTCGAAGAAGGGGTGCGGTGTCCGGCGGGTCGGGCGTCATTTCCCCGAAATTTAAGCGAGCTTCCCGTCATCAGCCGTAGCGGGCTCGTCTGTAACATATGATACCCTAAAGTCGTGCGCGCTATCTTCCACCCCTCGGCCCCCACTCCCCACCACGCCCTCTGAGGTCCAATTGGCCGTACCCGCACGACTGTCCCCGCTCTTTCGCCTGATCACCCTTCTCGTACTGGTGACCGCGCTAGTGGTCCGTGCGAGCCGTCCACCAGCGCCAGTCGCGGCTAACGCCCCCGCAACCGTCTTCTCCGCCGAACGGGCGCTCCGCCACGTGAGGGTGGTGGCGCAGCGGCCGCACCCGATCGGCAGTCCTGATGCGGCCCGCGTTCGCGCCTATGTTCTTGCAGAGCTCGCCGCACTCCGTGTGCCGGCTGAGGTTCAGGAGGCGACCGGCATCGGTACCCGGTATCAGGTTGCGGGGCGAGTTCACAACGTGATCGCGCGTCTGCCAGGTGCCAAACCGGGCGGACCCGCGGTGCTCTTGATGGCCCACACGGACGGCGTTCCGGCCGGCCCGGCCGCAAGTGACGACGGCTCCGGAGTAGCGGTGCTGCTCGAGACACTCCGCGCGCTCCGCACCGGACCGCCGCTCGAGCACGATGTCATCGCGCTGTTCACCGACGGCGAGGAAGCGGGGCTTCTCGGTGCGGCCGCATTCGTCCGCGAGCATCGGTGGGCGAGCGACGTTGCCGCGACGCTCAACTTCGACGCGCGCGGCACGACCGGCCGCGTCTACATGTTCGAGACCGGACCGGGGAATCTCGACATGGTGCGGAGTTACCGAGGCGCGCCGGACGTCAACGGCACATCGCTCATGGTCACCGTATACCGGACCCTGCCCAACGACACCGATCTATCCGAGCTGGCGATTCTGGCGCGCCCCGCGCTCAACTTTGCCTTCGCCGACGGCGTCGATCGGTATCACACCTCTCAGGACAACGTCGCCCAACTCAACCCGGGCACCATCCAGCACGAGGGTGAGCAGGCGCTCGCAATCACTCGCGCTCTTGCGAACGGACCGTTGCCGCGTCCCGCAACCGGCGATGCGGTGTTCTTCGATTTCCCGGTAATTGGACTCGTGCTTTACCCGGAGGGCGCGGCGCGCTCGCTCGCCGTGTTGAGCGCCGTCCTTCTCGCGATTACGCTGCTCGCCATTCGACGCCGAGAGCGCCGCTGGATTCGCGATCCCATCCTTGGTGTCCTGGCGACGATCATCGCGCCGGCCTTGGGCGGCGGCGCCGCGTACCTGGCGGCGATCGGCTTGACGCGGATCCACTCGACGTTGGGCGGAGCACCAGCCTTCAGCGGCACCTACGCAGTTGCTCTCACGCTGCTTTCGCTCACGCTGGCGGCGGCATGCTGGGCGCTCGTGCGGCGTTGGGGGAGCGAGGCTGGCACACATGCCGGCGCACTGATCGTCTGGACGATCCTGACGCTGTTCGTGAGCTGGAAGGCGCCGGGTGCGAGCTTTTTCCTCCTATGGCCGCTGGTTGCCGCGTCGGTCGCAGCGCTCCTCGAGTCGCGCCACGATTCGATCGGCGCCGCGTCGCTCTGGATCTCGACCTTCATTGCGATGGCTTTGCTGGTGCCGATCATCTACAGCATAGGCGTCATCCTCCTCGGTCTCACGACGGGAGGCGGTGTGGTGATGGGGACACTGATCCCGCTGCTCGTCTTGCTGATCGCGCCTCAATTCGAAGCGATCGTCTGCAAACACCGCTGGCGAGCGACGCTCGGCATGCTTGCGGCCACGGTTCTGCTCTTCGTCGTCGGCGCGATCACCGTGCGCAGCAGCGCGACTCATCCCGTGGCGTCAGCTCTCGTCTATGCCGTGGACGCGGATGCAAACGATGCCTGGCTCGTCACTCCCGCCGCCCTGGAAAAGCGGAGCGCGTGGAGCGCCGCCGCACTCGGCGCGTCTCCGCAATTCATGACGCCGGGTGGACAGTCGGCGGCCAGTGGTCCGCCCTCCTGGCTGACGAACGTCTTCGGTCAGGAATTGCGAGTGGCGGTGCGCGCTGCACCGCGAGTGTCTCTCACCGGCCCGGTGGCGACCGTGATCGCAGACTCGACCACAAATGCCGGACGGCGTTTGACGCTGCGCATCGTGTCGGCGCCGGGAACGCTGAACGTCGACATGCGATCCGTGGCGGGTGCGGTGCTCGCCGCCGCGGTGGATGGCCGCGTCATCGACACCACCCGCTACCGTCGCAAAATGAAGCACTGGACTCTCTCGTACGCGGCGCCCCCCGACTCCGGCTTCACGCTCGCCTTCACGATGCCGCGCGACGCCAGCCTCACGCTCGAGATCAGCGCGCAGTCCGCCGGCATCGCACCTATCGCAGGCCTGAACATACCGCCGCGCCCCGACTACGTCGTTCCTGTGCAGAGCGGCGACCAGATGGACATCTACCGGCGCGCCACCTTCTGAAGGCGACGGGCCAGGATGAGCTCGCAAGACCCGCTATCGCGCGCGGTATTTGCCGTTGCGGTATTTGCGGTTCATGATGAGAAGGTCACCCATCGCGCGAGGGCGCCATGCGCCTCAGTCCTTCTGCCTTCCTGCTGTCGCTCGCTGCCGTCGCCGCGTGCAGCGCGGATCGAGTCGACGCTCCCCATTCCCCACCGCAGACACCTCGGGTGAGCGCGTCAGAGATCTTCCTCGGAGGCATGACGGTCTTTCGATCCGAGGCATCGGGAATAAATGACGGAGGCACAGTCGTCGGAAACGCAGAGCTGACGGTATTCGACCGCGAGCAGGCAGCGGTTTGGATGCCCCCTGACTATCACCTGACGTTCCTACCCGACGCAGGAGCTGGTAGCTCGTCCGCAAGCGTCATCTCGGATGACGGAACGATCGGAGGAA
>PLMM01000334.1:0-327 GCA_003142495.1 Gemmatimonadota bacterium
GAACGCCTGGACGATGCCGATCAGGGGGCGAATCGATATGCTCGCCACCGGGATTCGAACGCCTGTTGGCATCAAGATCTTCGGCCCTGATCTGGGCGAGCTCGAACGCATCGGAAAGGATGTCGAGCGCGCGGTCCAGACGGTCCCGGGAACGCGGAGCGCTTTCGCCGAACGTGCCGTCTCCGGCTATTACCTCGACATTCAGATCGACCGGGCGGCGGCGGCGCGCCACGGACTCAACGTCGGCGACATCCAGGCAGTCATCGCGACGACCATTGGCGGCATGACCATCACGCAAACGGTCGAGGGACGCGAGCGCTACGCCGT
>PLMM01000334.1:376-3191 GCA_003142495.1 Gemmatimonadota bacterium
CCAGCGGCGGCGGCGCGATGGGTCCCGGCGAGGGCGTGAATGCGGGCGCGTCGGCTATGTCTTCCGGTGGCGCCCAGGTGCCACTCGGACAGGTCGCGACGATACGACAAACCGCCGGCCCCATGGTCGTACGCACCGAGGGGGCGATTCCTACGGCGTGGGTTTACGTGGATGTCTCCGGTCGTGACATCGGCGGCTACGTCGCCGAAGCGCAGCAAGTCGTCGCGCGCGACGTGAAGCTGCCTCCCGGCTACTCACTCGTCTGGAGCGGGCAGTTCGAGTACATGCAGCGCGCGCAGGAGCGCATGCGACTCGTCATTCCCACCACGCTCGCGATCATCTTCNNGGACGCTGATCGTGATGCTGTCACTGCCGTTCGCACTCGTGGGTGGCATGTGGTTCATCTGGGCGCTCGGCTACAACTGGTCGGTGGCGGTGGCCATCGGATTCATCGCGCTCAACGGAGTTGCGGCGGAAACCGGTGTCGTGATGCTGATCTACCTCGATCAGGCGTGGGCGGCGCAACGGGCCAATGGTGCGGTGCCGACGTTGCAGCACTTGTACGATGCAGTAATCGAGGGGGCGGTGGAGCGAGTGAGACCCAAGATGATGACCGTCACGGCCATCATGGCGGGCTTGTTGCCGATTCTGTGGGGACATGGTGCAGGCGCCAGCGTGATGAGGCGCATCGCAGCGCCGATGGTCGGCGGTATGATATCGAGCACGATACTGACGCTCCTCGTGATTCCTGCCATCTACTCGCTCTGGAAAGAATGGGAGTTGCGGCAAGAATCGATCACCGTGACATGCGCTACGGCGTAACCTCCACCAGCATCGTCAGCCCGCCGCCGCCCCCCGTCTCCACGTTGTTGTTGAGCGTGTGATGCGGGATGTGGCAATGGAGAATCCACTTCCCCGCCTCGCGCGCGGGCCACACGACGTCGTACCGCTGTCCGGGACCCACGTTGATCACGTCGGCCTCGAAGCGCGCAGCCGGAGCGAGCACCATGCCGTCACGGGCGACAACCGTGAACGGTCCGCCGTGCATGTGCATCGGATGAATGAAATTATTGTTTGTCCCGATAAATCGGAATTTCACGGTCTGGCCGACGCGCATGTGCAGGGTATCCGTAGCCGGAAACGCTTTGCCGTTGATCGTGAAATAGTTCGGGAGCGCTCCTTCCATGAGCATGGCCGGATAGGTCAGACCATCGCGGTTGAGCCATTCCTGGAGCTGGACGACGTATTCCATATCCGCCGGCGGCTCGGCCGCGCGATCGCGAGGGCGGATGATGATCGCCCCGTAGAGTCCGAACGCCTGCTGCCGGTCTGGCTGATCGTGTGAGTGATAGAAGTAGCTCCCCGACTGCTGCACGACGAAATCGTAGACGTAGTGGGCGCCCGGTGCGATGGGAGCCTGGGTGATGTGTGCCGGGCCATCCATGGCATTCGGGACGACGAGCCCGTGCCAGTGCATCGTCGTCGAGTCTGGCAGGTGATTCGTGTAGTTGATGCGCACGTGATCACCCTCGGTGAGCTCGAGGCGCGGCCCCGGAACCTGACCGTTGATCGCGTACGCGGTGACGGACTTGTTCGGGAGGATGTACCACTGAATGACGGAGGCGTCGAAGTCGAAGACCTTGACTCCGTTTTCCATGCGCGGCGCGAGCGGCCTGTCGCCGCGCGCTGCGATCGCCGCGTGAAAGGTGACGAGCCGCGGATCGATGGCGGCCATGTCGCGCATGGCATTGGCCGGAGTTTCGGTGGTGGTGATCATGCCGGGCGGCATGATGGAGCGCCCCACCGATTCCGCGCTCAGCCGAAGATTGTAAAATGCCGCGGGAGCGTACATCCCGGCCGACAGCGCGAGGAGGGTAAAGATGGTCACCGAGGTGAGTTGCGCGCGCGTCACTGCCGGCACTCCATCAGCACTGGGTGCCGACTTCATGTCGCTCATCCCGCCATGACCCATCGCCTCGTGCGACCCAGTTGCCACTGCATGCGCGCCTTTCCGTACCGTCATCAATCCGTGCTTCAGCTTTCGCACGACGAGCCACACATTCACCGGGTAGGCAAGCGCGAATCCGACCGTGATCCCGATCGACATGACGAACCAGAACAGCGGTTCACCAGGCCACATGGCCCGCATGTCGCGCCCCATCATGAGCATGGTCATCACGGGCGCCATCCCGGCCATCATCAGATTCATTGACACGAGCTCGGGGATGAAGCTCCGGCGCACGTTCTCGGCGTACGTCCCGCCCATCACCGCGCGCATGAACAGCGCCTGGAAAATGAGGAGCCCGAAACAAAATCCGGCGACGTACTCGATGAACAGGTCGGCCCACATCGGGAGACCGAGCAGGGCGGTCAGAATCGCCGCGACGATGATCCCAGTCGCATCCCCCGCCACACAATGGACCGTCGACCCTACGCCCTGCTTCCAGAGCGGCGCGACAAAGGCCTCGTGCGTATTCGGCGCTGGCTCCTTGTCGGATAGAACGTAGAGCAACAGGCCGAATGGTCCCATGTAGAGCGTGACGAGGACGAATCCCCACTTCATGACCGTCGCCTCGGGATTATACCGAAATTGATCGTACGCGACGTACGCGGCGGATGCGAGCGCAACGGCGAGCCATGCGAATACGACGTAGTCGATCGGCTGCAATATCATTGTCACTCCCGGCACGCATGATCGCAGCACCCCGCTGGAGCGTGCAAGCGGATGTGCGAGGCGGATGCTTTATGTCGCGTAAAGTAGCTCACGGGGAGCGATTTTTGCACTTCCAATGTCCGGCACCATGCTCACGACGGG